>JAWWOY010001141.1:0-2842 GCA_033851195.1 Kribbellaceae bacterium
ACAGCCCGACAGCCCGACAGCCCGACCTGCGAGCCAACTGAGGCAGACCTGGCTGCCCTGGCCGAGCAGCGAGACCCCTCTGTGGCAGCGCCAAGTGGTGCGCCAGTTCATGCGCGAGGACCCCTTCGAGGTTGCGCTGCGGCAGTGCGTAGAGGCTCCAGTTGGTCAAGGCGATCGTGCGGCCGACCGTGGCCGGCGCGGTCGCTTTCCGGGATGCGGCTAACGCCCCTACTCGGCCCGTGAGGAGCATGAAACGTCGGGACAGCGCTCCTGTCTGGAGTGCTCTGCGTGGCACTACTCGTGGCACGAAAGGTCGGATACTCATGGGGAAATTCGCTGGTAGTGCGGGCGGCGGCGTTACCAAAACCGCTGGTAGAGAGCCGATGCGACGGTGTAGTTCCTCCTCGTAATGAGACGGTCATCGGTTCGATTCCGATAGGCGGCTCCACCCCGAAGCCCCAGGTCAGAGGGCACTTTCCTCGCCCGGGGGTTTCGTCATTCCGGCCTCAAGCTCCCTCCGTGCCCCGTGGTGCCCCCGATCTTCCGGGCGGCATCCCACAGGTTCTGATCGATCAGGTGTCCATACCGGTCCATCGTCATGGCCGCCGAGGCGTTCCCCAGGATCCGCTGAACGACCTTCGGTCAGCTCCTGATCCGAGCCAGACCGACGCGGCAGTGTGGCGAAGGTCGTGGACCCGCAGAGTCGGAACGCCGATGGCCTTGATCGCAGCCGACCAGCGAACGGACCGCTTCCAGTCGCCCTCGCTCAGCGGCCCACCTTTGGGAGCGTGGAACAGCCAAGCGCCGTTCACCTTCTCGCCCGCCCAGCGGTCAACCAGAGGGGATCAGCTCGTCGATCAGGGGCAGGGTCCGGGCGCGTTTGTTCTTCAAGGTGTCTACGAACAGCTCGCCGGATCCTCCGCTTGCCAGCACAGCTCGTTGAAGGTGGAGATCTCTACCCGGCAGAGGGCTATGCAAGCTTCTTGCGCATGACCGTGATCACCGTTTCGTAGCGTGTGACCGTGCCGTCCGGCGCCTCCTCGTTCCAGGCGCCAGGTTCGCGACCGGTCACGACGTAGCCGAGGCGCTCGTGTAGCGCGCGCGGCCGGGATTTGTTCTCGTCCACTCCCGGCTCGGCCCAGGTGAGGCCGCGTCCGCGGATGCGCTGCTCCAAGGCCTGAATGAGGATCGTGCCAATGCCACAGGAACGCAAGGGCGCATCAACCGAAAGCTGCCAAAGTACTGCGATATCCGAGGGCTTGGCATAGTCAACACCGCCGGTAGCCACCGGAATACCAGACGGCGGACAGACTGCGAGAAAGTCGACCTCGCCGAGCCTCGCCCGGTCGAGCGCCCTGAATGTGCCCTCAAGATGGGTCTCTGACCAACCGGAGAAGCCCGGATGCAGATCCTCGGCAGTCAGATCTCTAACCGTCAGTGGTAGTACAACTTCGGGCATAGGAGCCACCTTGTCATCAGTGGCCAACTACCACCACAGGATTCCACTACCGTCTGCGTGCCCAGGCAGGGATCGGTGCCCCCGAGGTGCCCCCGAAGGCCCTGAACAGCCGTCAACGACCCCCGGCCACTGAGCACGATCACTGCTCAAGGTCGGGGGTCGTCGCGTAGTTGGTGCTCAGGCAACGGACTCGTAATGAGAAAGCGCCTCAGCCTCCGGACCGTCCTCGTCGTCGTCCTCCTCAGAGACCGGGGCCACCTCGTCAACGGCGGCGAAGGTGTCGGCGAATCCGGCCGCGTGCGTGCGAATCACATGCGCATAGACCCGCAGGGTGACCGATGCGTCGGCGTGGGACCAGGCTCTCTGCGACGACGTGGACGGGCACGCCACGATCAGCAGCTGTGCGCGCATCGTGCCGAGCGAAGTGCCCCCTGTCACTCGTATGTCCTCGCCGCGTTCAGCGCGTCGACGATGACTTCCCAAGCGTTCGACGGGGGAACGCGATCCTGGTTCAAGTAATAGCCATTGGAGTCGACCAGCCAAGCCGCCAGGGCACCGAGATACCTGTCGAGTGTGTCGTTCTCCCACTCCGCAGCGTTGGCGTCGAGCGCGAGGCCTTGCGCAGTCGCCGCTGCCTGTTCCAGCCCACCAACAAGCGCTCCTGATGGGCAACCGCCGGCTGAGCAGACCTCGTCTGGATCGGCAGGGTCGTGCTCAAACTCGTAGTGAAAGCAGACGTAGTGCATACGCTCGAACACTTCGTAGGTAGCGGCACTAGCGCGGACTGGTCGGCGGCAACGTTGGCATTCGAGCGAGTCACCGAGGTCTGGCATGCGCAGATCATGCCCTAGACAGGCTGCGCTGCGGCCATCCGGACATAGCCGCGATCCGTGCGCGGTCGTGCCCGGTGAGCAGTCCTCCCGCAGGATGGTCGGATGGCGAAAGCAGAGGCTGACATGGAACGTGATGCCCGCGTGGTCTCGCTACTAGAGGACAACGTTAGGACTGAACTCCAAGTCGGGAACGGCATGCTGGAGTCGGGGCTCAGCGATGCCGCCATCGAGGGGCTGATGGAAGGCGTCACTTCTGGCCTGCGAGGACGGGCAACGCTACTTCGAGCACTGCAGACCCTTCTTGAGCCACGCCTCGCCACGGCACCCGGCCGGGACGCACGCCATGAAAGAGCCACACCAAACCGCGGTGGGCAGCCGCGATGAGAGCGGCCGGCCGAACACCTCACTCGAGCCTGGCCCGACCCGAGCGGTCCGTGAACACACAAGTAGCCGCAATCCGGGCGTCCCAAGCGGAACCTGTCAAGCATCAACCGAGCACGGACGTCAAGCATCAGCCGAGACTGGACAACCAGCTAGCCGGGCTGCCTTG
>JAWWOY010000818.1:0-6526 GCA_033851195.1 Kribbellaceae bacterium
CGACGACTGCCCGGTCAACCTGACCGGCAAGGCGAACCTGGCCAGTGACCTGCTCGCGCATGGCCGGACCTTCAAGGGGTACGCCGAGAGCCTGCCGTCGACCGGCTACACCGGTTGCAGCTCGGGCGATTACGCCCGCAAGCACGCACCCTGGGCGGACTTCAAGAACGTTCCCAAGTCCCTGCAGGTGCCGTTCAGCCAATTCCCGAAGGACTTCACCAAGCTGCCGACCGTGTCGTTCGTGATCCCCAACATGTGCAATGACATGCACAACTGCTCGGTCGCCACCGGGGACAAGTGGGTGCGCAACAATCTGATGGCCTACGCGCAATGGGCGAAGAGCCACAACAGTCTGCTGGTCCTGACCTTCGACGAGGACAACTTCACCTCGGTCAACAAGATCCCCACCGTGCTGGTCGGCCAGCACGTGAAGGTCGGCAGGTTCACTGAACGGACCAACCAGTACAACCTGCTGAGCACGCTGACGGCCATGTACGCCCTGACCCCACTCAACAAGGCAGCCACCACCCTCCCCCTCACCGCCGTCTTCACCCCCTAACTTCACCCCCTGACACTTTCATCGGTCCGTTGTTACCCGGCGTGTCGCCATTCATCGGTCCCTTGAGGCAGATTCAGCGGACCAGATTGAGCTGAGTGTCGGCAGTGCTGATCTCCAGGCGCTGACCCCAGCTGAGAGTCAGGGCGTCGCTCTCGATGCCGTCGCCGAACACGACCAGGTCGGATTCGGTGACGATCGTCAGCTGCTGCGTGGCTTTCAACAGACCCTCGGTGCAGGTGGTCCCGGTCACGGGTGACGGCCAGGCTTCGCGCACGAACCAGCAAAGCGCCGGCTCGGTCACCGCAGGGAGGGCGAGCCGGCTGTTGCGTTCCTGCCAGACCGAGCGGCACCAGCCGGTGGAGCCCGTGCCGGTCCCGGTCAGGATCCCGGACGACGACTGCCGCTCCTCGAACCCGTCAGGCGTGATCAACCGGTATCGCGCGGACTGATGGCTGCGATGCCCGACGTACACCTCGTTGAGAGCCAGAAGGCGTTGGCCGTCGTCCGTCCGGGCAACCACCATCGTCCGTGACTCGGATGACCTCGCCGTCGTGAGCAACTTGTCGGTCGCAGCAGGTGGATGCCGTACCAGCACGCCGGGGTTGCGGCCGGGGTCAGGATTGATGCCGACCACCGGCTGGCCGTCGAGGTACTTCGCCACGTTCGCCACCAGGCCGTCCTGGCCGACCGCGATCACCACGTCCTCCGGACCGAACCCGAACCAGTCCAGGTCGTTGCGCTCAGCAACGGTTCGGCGCCAGTCCAGCGGGATCGCCGCCGACACCGTGGCCAGCGCTGCCTGCTGGGAGTCGTGGCGTTGCTCGAGCTCTTGGAGAGACCGACCGCGACTGGTCAGGAAGAAGCCGGCCTGCTGGCGGGTGCCGTGCCGAGCGACCAGCTCGGTGAGCTCGGTCGCCCGGTGCACCACGACCGCCCGGGGCGGCAGGCTCATGCCCGACCCTCGGTCAGCCGGGCCAGCAGCGGGGTGATCAGATCCGGCGTCAGGTTCAGCGTCCCGATCTCCGGGAGCGCGCCCTGTTTGATCGCCAGCGCCAGGATCGTGCCCTGGTCCACCTCCTCGTAGGCCTCCAGCAGCGCCTTCTCCGCCACGGCCTCAGCTGCACCGAGCACGCGCTTGGAATCCGCCTCGGCTTCGCTGAGCAACCGCTTCCGTCCGGCGGCAGCTTCGGTCTCGATCCGCCCGGCCGCCGCCGCTTCGGTCGCCCGCTGCCGTTCGTTCTGACCTTGCTGGGTGACCAACTGCTCCTCCCGCCGGGCCAGCTCGATCTGGTTCTGGAGCTCGTTCTCGGCGATCGATCGCTCCCGTTCGACTGCCATCGCGCGCCGCTCGTACGTCGCCTTGTCGGCAGCCTGCTGGACCTGCTCCCGGGTAGGAGTCTGCAGGGCCCGCTCCACGTCGCTCTCAGCGCGTACGGCGACCACCCGGACATCCTCAACGCCGATCCCGATGTTGGTCAGCCGCTGATCCTCCCGCAGGCCGCTGCCGACCGCCTGCCGCAGGGAGGTCATGCCCTCGGACAGCGCCTGGGTCAGCGTCATCCGGGCCAGTAGGTCGAGCGCGGTCTGCTGGGCGAGTTCGGTGAGCAGCCCTCCGAGCTGCTCGAGCGGGGTGGACCGCCACTGCCCACTGGCCGGTTCGATTCCGAAGTCCAGCCGGGTCGAAGCGAGGGCCGGGTCGATCACCCGGTAGGTCACCGTGGCCTGCACAGCGACGTCCTGGAAGTCCACGGTCCGGCCGTGGAACAGCAGCGGCTGTTCCCGGTCATCGATAGGGATCTCGCTCAGTGACGAGTTCAGCGGCCGGAACCAGAACGCCTGGCCGGCACCGTCGTGGGCAAGCTTGCCGTTGCGCAGGTGCCGGACGTGGGTGGTCGGGTTAGCGCGCAGATGACTGATGAATCCGAACCGGCTGATGTCGGCCACTTATTCTCCTTCATTGTCGTCAAGTTGACGGTAAGGCAGGTGATGGCTTTTCGTCAAGGTGACGATTAGAGTGACCGGTCATGGACTTCGTTCCGTTGGGTGTTGCTGCCGACCTGGTGATCCTGACCGTGCGTGCGGGTGCGCTGCAGGTGCTGCTGATCCGCCGCGGCATCGCGCCGTACAAGGGGCGTTGGGCCTTGCCAGGTGGATTCGTGCGGCCGGAGGAGGATCTCGAGGCCGCCGCCCGGCGTGAGCTGGTGGAGGAGACCGGGCTGGTAGCCGACCGGATCCACCTCGAGCAGGTCGCGACGTACGGGGAACCGGGGCGAGACCCCCGCGGCCGGGTTGTGAGCGTGGCCTATCTGGCGCTGGTCCCGGATCTGCCCGCGCCGGTGGCCGGCACCGATGCCGCGTCGGCCAGTTGGGTCTCGGTCGCGGAGGTGCTAGCCGATCCACACCGGCTCGCGTTCGACCATCACCGGATCCTCACGGACTCGGTCGAGCGGGCCCGGGCCAAGCTGGAGTATTCGCCGCTGGCCACGGCCTTCTGCGCCGACGAGTTCACCATCTCCGAGCTGCGTGGCATCTACGAAGCCGTCTGGGGTACGCCGCTGGATCCGCGCAACTTCCATCGCAAGGCCACCAAGACCGACGGTTTCGTCGTACCTCTGGGCGCGACCACGACCCGGGACGGTGGTCGCCCGGCGCAACTCTTCCGTCGCGGCGGCGCGCAGGCCTTGTATCCGCCGCTGACCCGCAGCTGAGTTGGATGCAGGGCCTCCAGGCGTCGGCGTGGTGGCCCCCAGGGGCCCTAAGTTCATTCGCGTGGCGTTCGAAGGACAGACCGCGGACAAGAGAATCTTCGTTGCAACTGCTGAAGGCGTGCAGCCGGGTGGAGCCCTGTACCACCTGGCTCCGTTTGAGCAGGAGGCGCTGAGGCAGGGCGTACAGCTCGTCACCCTGGTGCCCGATCGCAGTGTGATCGACGCCGCTGACCAGCACCGGGTTATGACGCCTGAGGAGGTCGTGCCACGGCCGGGCGATGCCGTCGTCGTCACCAGCGCCGAGGCCTGGCCAGTGCGGGCAGCTACCCATCCCAACCTGGCGGCCCTGCCACGGGGCGCTGCCGCACTGACCTACCTGCGCCCTGAGCAGCCGGAAGGCGCTGACAAGCTTGACCTGGCCAACACGGCGCAGCTGGTCACGGCGCCATCCGAGCTTCAGTTTGCGTCGTTCCGCCAAAACGTCGGCCTGCCGGCGGATCATCCGCACCAGATCGTCGGAGCGGCGCGGCTCGACAGCCTGCCGACCTGGAGCGCCGCGGCGGACAGCAAGCAGGTCGCGATCCTGACCAGCGTCCGAGGGGAGACCCCTGGCGCCGACATGGTGCTGACAGCAGCCAAGGAGCTCCAGGCTGCCGGTTACGAGCCGGTCGTTTGTGCTCACCCGCGCGAGGATCTGTGGCCGTACCTCGAGGCCGGCCTCACGATCAATGACCGCACCCAGCGTTCGACGCTCGAAGTCGTGGCCGAGTCGCCGTACGTGGCTGGGGCGATTGGCTCTGTCAACGCTGACATTGCCGCGCTCACCCGCAATGAAGGCGGTCAGGAAGTGGGGCCCAAGGTCGTCGCCCTGGTCTCGGAAGACTTCAAGGCGCCGCCCCATCTCCCCCCGCTGTGTGAGGTGATCGGGCGGGGCGAGGCCGCCGTCGAGGCCATGAAGAGGGCCAGGCCCGCCGGCATCGCGCAGAGCACCGAGGTCAACGGTCCGATCGGCGGAGCGGCCGAGGCTCAGGTAGCGGCCTGGGCCACGCTCGCCGAGGGTGGACTGACGGCCCAGCGAGATGGCTTGAGCCGGTCCGCGTCATTGGCGGAGGTGGTGGGCAAGTTCACGCAGGGCCCAACCGCCACCAGTCGCGTCACCGGTCCGGCTGCGGCTACCTCGACCGATGCCCGTACTGTTCGCCCGCCAGATCGTGGCAGAGATATCACCCGAGGCTGACCTAGTGTCCCTAATGCGTGAGGCTATGGAGTGTTTCGGCGGGGATGAGGTCGGTGTGAGTGCCGTGGGAGCCGCAGGCCCAGGCTCCGGCGACGGATCCCGCACGTGCCGCGTCCTGCCAGCTCGCGCCGTCCAGCCAGGTCGCCAGGAAGGCTGACACATACGCGTCGCCCGCGCCGTTGCTGTCCACTGCTGGCCGATCGGGTAGCTCGATGGCCGGCACATGGGTCGGCTTCTCGCCACGAACCACCAGGTGGCTGCCCTCGGAGCCGGCCATCGCGATCACGGCTCTGGCCTGGCCCTTGGCGAAGAGCCGGTCGGCGAGGAGGTCCACAGGCATGGTCAGGGCGCTCGTGGAGAGGAAGACCAGGTCGGCTGCCAGCGCGAAGTCCAGGTGGAACTCGTTCTCCCCGTCCCAGTCGTGCAGGTCGGTCGACACCGTGCACTCCGCCGCGGTCGTGTCCGGCAGAGCGTGCCGAGCGAAATCCATGATCGAGACATGCACATGACGAGCCTGTACGACGCCGTCGCGCCACAGGCCCGGGTCCACCCGCATCCCCGCCGGGTGCCGGGCGTCGTACAGGGAAACGCGCCGGCCGTCCGGAGACACCAGGTTGACCGACCGCCGCGTACCACTCGGGTGGACCGCCACCGAGAGCGGTAGCCCGAGTTGATGGTAGGTCCGGCGGATCCACGCTCCCTCCGCATCGTCACCGATCACGTCCGCCAGGCCGGCGCTCAGGCCGAGCAGGTGGCAGCCGAGCGCGACCCCGTGCCCGGTATGCCCCACGTAGGTCTCGACCGGTTCGACCCGGACTGTTTCGAGCGGCGGTAGCGGCAACTCCGGCACCCGCACGATCGTGTCGACACCGACCCCACCGATCACGAACACGTCGAGCATGGTCCCCTCATCGTCAGGTCGGGCGGTCAGTTCTGATCCCATGGCAGCGATTCTGCCTGAGCCGCTGTCAAGCAAGCTTGCATCCCCAGAAGTATCAGCAGTGACCAAATCGCTGCATGGCTGACGATCGACAGTAGTGAGGAGGCGTTCGGCGGAAGCCGGTGCAACTACGGTTCCCGCGGCCGACCGGGCCGTTCCCGGTCGGGACCACTGAGCTTCATCTGATCGACCGCGACCGGGACGACGCGTACGTCCCCGGCCGCTCCCGCGAGTTGATGATCAGCATCTGGTATCCGTCCCGAGGCGCCCTGGCCACGCCTGCGCCGTACCTCCCGCCGCTGACTGCCAAGCTGTACGCCGAGGGCGCCGCGGTGGCTCTGCAGCAACCTGTTGAGGCGGTCGACTGGGTGGGGGCTAGGAGTCACGCCGGTCTGCCGGCGCCGGTGAGCCGGAGCTGGGGGCAGCGGCCGGTGCTGCTCTTCTCACCCGGATTCGGCGCGTCGCCACGCCACCCCGACGTACGGTTCATCGCTTGATCGGTGCGCCGGTCTTCTCCTGGAGCTCGTCGAAGCTGACGCCGTCGGCGAGCTCGACCAGGTGCAGCCCGTCTTCGGTGATGTCGAGCACCGCGAGGTCGGTGATGATCCGGTTGACCACGCCCCGGCCGGTGTACGGCAGGTCGCACTCCTGGAGGATCTTGTGCGACCCGTCCTTGGCGACGTGCTCCATCAGCACGATCACCTTCTTCGCGCCGTGCACGAGGTCCATGGCGCCGCCCATCCCCTTGACCATCTTGCCGGGGATCATCCAGTTCGACAGGTCGCCGGTGGCCGACACCTGCATCGCGCCCAGGATGGCCGCGTCGATGGCGCCGCCGCGGATCATCCCGAACGACAGCGACGAGTCGAAGAAGGACGCGCCCGGCAACGTCGTGACGGTCTCTTTGCCGGCGTTGATCAGGTCCGGGTCCTCCTCGCCTTCGACCGGGTACGGCCCGACGCCGAGGATGCCGTTCTCGCTCTGCAGGACGACGGTGACGCCGTCCGGGATGTAGTTCGGGACCAGGGTCGGCAGGCCGATGCCCAGGTTGACGTAGGAGCCGTCCTCCAGCTCGGACGCCG
>JAWWOY010000819.1:0-3735 GCA_033851195.1 Kribbellaceae bacterium
TCGGCTGGCAACCTGCGCCTGAGTCAGGCGCGAATCCAACTCAGACTCGACGCGGTGTCGATGGTCGGCTTGTATTCGCAGGCGACGACACCGCGATACCCGGCAGCGAGCAACGCGTCGAGGGTCGCGTCAATAGGTAGTGCGCCAGTGCCGGGCTCGCCGCGCCCGGGGCTGTCGGCGACCTGTACGTGAGCGATCCCCGCGCCCAGTGCCGAAGCGGTGGCAACGAGATCGACCCCGTTGCTGCCCAGGTGGAACGTGTCGAACAGCAGTGACACGTTGTCAACGTCCTTCAAGGATCCGTCCAGCAACGCCATCACGTCGTCCGCGCTCAACAGCGGATATCGGCCATTGAGGCCTTCCGTCAACGGCTCCAGCAGCACTGTCCCGCCCAGCGGCCTCACGGCGTCGGCTGCTGCCCGGATCGAGGCGACAGCGGTCAGCGCCTGCATGTCTTCCGACCATCGATCGTCAAGTTGCCCGTAGAGCAGATTGAAGAGCCGGCACCCGGTCCGTTCGGCGATCCCGACTATCGTTTCGATGTTCGCGGCCAGCTGATCCTGCCGATCCGGCCGGGAAGCGATCCCGCGTTCACCGCCGGCGATATCGCCACCGAAAAAGTTCAGTGCACTCAGCGAGACACCCGCCGCGGTCACCGCGTTCACGAGGACGTCGACCTCGGCGGACGTAGGCGCCGGTGACGCGAAGGGCCACCACGATTCGACCTCGGTGAAGCCGCGCCGCGCCGCGGCTGCGAAGCGATCGAGATAGGGCAGCTCGGTGAACAGCATCGACACGTTCGCACTCAGCAAATGCCCGCCGTACTCCATCAACTCCTCCTCGGACCGGACGACCGTTCAAGGACTCATGCTCGAGAACTCATGCTATGCACAGCTATTCCGGTCTGGCCGGGGGTGTGCGCTCGGTGTCCCCCGAGCGCCTACCCCGCAATCTTCCGAGGTTGTGCCCGTTGTCGGTGGCTCGGCCTAGCATGATCCACGTTGCAAAGAGCCCGTCCGACCAGTGACAAAGAGCCGACCAGCTGAGGAGAGCGTCATTACCACGCTGTCAGATCGACCCAACACCGCCTTGATGGTGATCGACGTCCAGAAGGGCGTCGTGACCGGTACGCACCAGCGCGACGCGGTCGTGGCCAACATCGGCACGCTCGTCGACAAGGCTCGCGAAGAGGGTGTCCCGATCGTCTGGGTCCAGCACTCCAGCGAGCACATGAAGAAGGGGAGTGACGCCTGGGAGTACGTCCCGGAGCTGACCCGGCAGGAGTCAGAATCGTTGGTGCACAAGACGTACGCCGACTCCTTCGAGGACACCGACCTGGAGGAGCTGCTGGCCAAGGCTGGAGTCGGACGCCTGGTCGTGACCGGTGCGCAGACGGATGAGTGCATCCGGTCCACGATCCATGGCGCTTTTGCGCGTGGCTACGACGTGACCCTGGTCGGTGACGCGCACACGACGGAGGATCAGAGCGAGTGGGGCGCTCCGCCGCCGGACAAGGTCATCGCGCACACGAACCTCTATTGGCAATACCACAAGGCGCCCGGCCGTACCGCTGGAGTCACGGAGACGAAGGACGTGACGTTCAACAGTTGAGCCGGAAGCTATGAGCCACCATGGAAAGCAACGACCTGATGGCCGAGCCAGTGACACCCCGGGCCCGCCTCGCGCGTGAGACCGGCGCGCCCGGGACTGGTTTGGACAACCGTAGGATTCCGAGGTGGATACCGGAGATAGCACGCGCATTCATACGGTCGACCAGGTGCTCGGCCTTCTCGACCAGGTCGTGGAGGCCAGCGGCCGTGGAGATCGGTCACACGGGTCGGCTGCCGAGTTCTGGACCGAGCTGCTGACGACGCCGGAGCATCCTCTGGCCACCCCGTTGCCGGACGAAGCACTCCTCGACTGGCACGATCGTGAGCTCCTGGGAAGCCTGGACGGCGCCCGCGTACTAGACATCGGGTGCGGTTCTGGTCGCAACAGCAGGTGGCTCGCGCAGCAGGGAGCCAACGTGGAGGGCATCGACCTGGCGGCATCTTTGCTGGAGCATGTCCGACCAGCGATGCCAGAGTCGGTGACCCTGACCGCCGTGGACGTGCTGCGCGACCCTCTGCCGGCAGGGCAGTTCGACCTGGTCTACGACTCCGGCTGTTTCCACCACATCGCTCCGCACCGTCGCATCACCTACCTCGAACGTGTGCTGCCGACCGTGCGTCCCGGAGGGCGATTCGGGATCGTCGCGTTCGCCGCCGAGCGCATGGAGACCCCGAACGACCGTCAGATCGTCATGAGCGGAGATACCCACGGCGTATGGCCTTCTCACGCGACGACCTCAAGAGGATCTTCGTTCCGCTCCACGCCATCGAAGTGCGCGCCGTCCGCTCCGACCGCGAAGGCGCCTTCGGCGCCGACTTCCTCAACGCGGCCTTGTTCGCTGCCGACTGAGCCGCGCTTGCTACTTATTGCCGCCGGACAAGGCGCTGTACCAGTTACCACGAATCCGATCGAGGGAGCCGCTATGTCGAATCAGCCGTACGTACCGCCGAAAGGCCGGGTGCTCACCCCATACATCTGCTGTCGTGAGGCCGCCAAGGCGATCACGTGGTACAGCGAGGTGTTCGGTGCGCGCCTGACCTGGGACCCGTTCATCGACCCGGATGGTCGGGTCGGTCATGCGGAACTCGAAGTCGACGGCGCCGTCTTCATGCTGTCCGACGGCTATCCCGAGGCGGGCGTCGAGGCACCCGACCGCGACAGGTTGCCGACGTACTCGATGAACCTCTACCTGCCGGACGTCGATGCCGCAGTCGCTGCTGCCGAGCGAGCCGGCGCGACGATCGAGAGCCCACCAGTTGACGCCTTCTATGGTTCGCGAACCGCCACCATCGTCGACCCGTACGGCGTGCGTTGGATGCTGGCGACCCATCTGCGTCAGGTCAGCGACGACGAGGTCGCAGCAGCCCGCGCAGACTTCGCCGGCAGCTGACAACCAGCCGAGTCGCAGTCGCAGTTCGGGTGGGGCCACTGAACCCTGACCTTGGCACTGCTGTTGTCGATCTCGCGGACAGCCGTTCGTCGTAATTGCGAAGGTTTACTGGGGTTCGCCGAGCGCGTAACGCCGTTGGTGCGCGGCAAACCACGTTCCGAGGAGGAACTCAGATGGCAGCGCTCATGCCGGCTGGTTCCGTGCGGGCGACACCCCGCCCACGTTCTACCCGGGCGGGGCGTCGCGTCGTACTGGGTGGTGTCAGCCCACCGGGGTGAGCTCGCGCTCCTCCTCGGGGGCGGGGGCGGCGTGCTTGGCGGGCTTCGGGCGGAGCCACTTGGGGGCCCACCAGTTTGCTTCGCCGAGCAGGATCATCACGCTGGGCAGGACGACGGCCCGGATGATCGTCGCGTCGATCAGGATCGCCACCGCCAGTCCGACGCCCAACTGCTTCATGTCCAGCGTGCTCAGAGTGGCGAAGACCGCGAACACCCCGATCATCACCGCCGCTGCACTGGTCACGACGCCGGCCGAACCGGTGATGCCGTCGGCAACCGCCTTGCGGGTCGGCACACCGCGTAGCACTGCCTCGCGGATGCGGCTGACTACGAACACGTGATAGTCCATCGACAGCCCGAACAGCACCACGAAGAGGAACAGCGGCAGCCAGGACACCACGGCTCCGTTCGACCGGAAGTCGAGCAGCCCCTCGGCCCACGTGTTCTGGAACACCG
>JAWWOY010000825.1:0-5074 GCA_033851195.1 Kribbellaceae bacterium
TACTGCTTGCTGATCCAGTAGCCGATGCGGCGTTCGCCGTCCTGAGCCCAGCTCACGATGTCGCCGGCCAGGTTTTCGCCGACCATGATCGCGCGGCTCTCGTTCGTCGGATTGGCCTCGTTCCTCGCCCGGTGGGCAAGGAAGGCGTCGAGCTCACGGGCCGGGAAGCCCACCATCTCCGTCGCCTCCGGATCACGCTGGTTCTCGTACAACGTCGGCAGATCGGCCTCGATGATCGCCCGCAGGATGATGACTTCGCTCATGCCTGACACGCTAAACCGCGCCACGGACAGTTGTTCTGGTCACCGCGGCAAGGAGAGCGACCGGGAACAGCAGCATCCCGCACAATATGGCGAGCCAGTGGAAGCCGAGATGGTCCAGCACCGGGCCGGCCGCCGTACCGGACAGCGAGGCCAGCACGCCCATCGTGAGGTCTGAGAGACCCTGCGCGGACGTGCGGATGTCCACCGGCACCGACCGCGACAGCAACGTCGAGCCGGCTACCAGACAGGCAGACCAACCGAGTCCCAGCAGGACTAGGGCGAACGCGGTCAACCCGTGAGCATCGTCGGGCGCAGCTGCGGCCACAGTCATCGCACCGGCCAGCACCGCCAACCCGACACCAACGGTCTGGACCTGGCCGATACGGTCGGTGAGCCAGCCCATCGCGGGAGACAGCGCGTACATGCCTGCTACGTGCCCGCTGATCACGAACCCGACAATGGTCAGCGATGCCCCGTGATGGCGCAGATGCACTGACGTCATCGACATTAGGCCTACCATCACCGCATGCGCCGTCGCGATCGCGACCAGTCCGAGCCGAGCATGCGGTATCGCGATTACCCGGCGGAACGTCGATGCCAGCGGCTGCGGTTCCACCGCGACCCGGGTGGTGCCGGTGACCCGATGCAGTTGCCGGAGTCCGAACCACACGGTCACGACACCGAGTGCGAAAGCCACCACAGAGAACAGGTACGGGCCAGCGAGCGCGATGACGCCGACCGTCGTACCGACTGAGCCGCCGAGTCCGGTCAGATTCGGCCCGACGACGACCCCGATCGTGGTGGCCCAAACGACCACCGAGAGGGATCGGGCGATGTGCTGGGGATCGGCGGCGTCGGTTGCGGCGTACCGGGCTTGCAGGTTGGTGGCCGAGCCGCTGCCGAACAAGCAGCCGCCGAGCAGAAGGAGCACCAAGGAGTCGGTCTGGGCAGCGATGATGCTGAGTAGGGCGCCCAGAACCGCGATCAGATAGCCGGCGGTCAGCGAGATCCGCCGGCCCTGCGCCCTGGCCAGCCTGGCCAGCGGTACGGCGAGGATCGCGGCGCCGAGCGTCATCGACGTGGAAGCCAGGCCTGCCATCGACGTCGAGCCGGAGATGTTCTCCGCCAGCAACCCGGCGACGGCGATACCACTGGCCACCGCCACCCCACCGAGCACATTGCTGACCACCAACACCCGCAGCGTTCCCCGCTGCAGATCAGCCGCCGTGGTCGGCACCGCGTCGGTACGTGCTGGATCAGCGGACGCAGGACGGGCGGGATCGGCGGTCACCCGCACACCCTCTCACCCGTAGGAGCGGGCGTCCTGCGATTTCTCAGCGCCCGTAGTGATACCTGCAGGCCGCTATGCGGATCTCGTCGTCAGCGATCTTGTAGACCAGTCGGTGCTCGTCTGTGGTCCGCCTGGACCAGTAGCCCTGGAACCCATCCTTTAGCGCTTCAGGCTTGCCGATGCCCTCGTTGCCGTTGCGCTCGATGTCTTTGATCAGTTGATTGATGCGTTTGAGAACCTTTCGGTCCTGAGCCTGCCACCACACGTAGTCGTCCCAGGCGTTCTGATCCCACGTGAGCTTCATTCAGCCAGGTCTCGCTGAATTCCCTCGCCCGATTCAAGCCGCTCGATCGACGAGAGCAAGCGACGCACGTTCTCGGGGCTACGGAGCAGATAGGCGGTTTCCTTGAGGGACTCGTAGTCGTCCAGGGAAACGATGACCACGGGCTCGTGGCCCGCCCGGGTGATGATGACTTCCTCCCGATCATTGGTCACTGCGTCGAGTGTTTCGGCATAGTTGGCTCGGGATTCCGAGTAGGTCATTGTCTTCATGAGCACCCCTCTCGCGACGTACAAGATATTGTACGTCGACTATGGGCACGCGACCACCGGGCTGGCCTGGCTGGTGAGTTCGGGCGCGGACGTTGGGCTGCTCCGGTATCGTCGCGGCGACGTGGCAGCGTTGTCATCGACCCTGACTGGAGTCCGGATGTCCGAACGGATCGCGATCGTCCCCGCCCCCCGAGAACTGGTCTCCGACGAGGGCCGGTGGATCAGTGCCGACCCGGCCGGCGAGGCCGTTCGCACGGTGGTGGAGAACCTCCCCGAGACCGAGTACCGGATCGACGTCACGCCCGAGGGTGCGCGGCTGTCCGGCGGCTCCGACGAGGCCCTGCGGTACGCCGAACAGACCTACGCACAACTGCTGGATGCCGCCGAAGAGGTGGCGGGTGGCGTCGCCGTACCGGCGGTGCGGATTGCCGATGCGCCGCAGTTCGGCTGGCGCGGCATGATGCTGGACGTCGCGCGGCACTTCATGCCGAAGGACTTCGTGCTCCGGATCATCGACGCCCTCGAGTTGCACCGGATGAACGTGCTGCACCTGCACCTCACCGACGACCAGGGCTGGCGGGTCCAGATCGACGGGTACCCGAAGCTCACCGAGGTCGGTGCCTGGCGCCCGCAGAGCATGGTCGGGAAGATGTCGCACGACCAGACCGAGTTCGAGTACGACGGTCAGCGGCACGGCGGCTTCTACACCAAGGACGACCTGCGCGAGATCGTCGAGTACGCCGCGGCTCGCGGCATCACCGTCGTACCGGAGATCGACCTGCCCGGCCACATGCAGGCCGCGATCGCCGCGTACCCGGAGCTCGGCAACAACCCGGACCAGCAACTCGGCGTACGGCAGATCTGGGGCATCAGCGAGGACGTCTTGAACGTCTCCGACGCCACCATCGACTTCGTTCGTACCGTCCTGCGCGAGGTGCTGGAGATCTTCCCCGGCCCGTACATCCACCTCGGCGGCGACGAGTGCCCGTCCAACCAGTGGCACACGTCCGAGGACGCGCAGAAGCGGCAGGCCGACCTCGGTCTGACCGATGCCGCCCAGTTGCAGGGTTGGTTCACCGCGCAGGTCTCCGCCGTCCTGACCGAGGAGGGGCGCCGGCTGGTCGGGTGGGACGAGATGGTCGAGACCGACTGCCCGAAGGACGCGGTGATCATGGCCTGGCGCGGAGCCGACCGTGGTGTGGTTGCTGCCAAGGCGGGCCATGACGTGGTGATGGCTCCCAGCCAATATGTGTACTTCGACTACTACCAAGGCGATCCAGCCACCGAGCCGCTCGCGATCGGCAACTTCACGCCGCTGGAGAAGGTGTACGACTTCGAGGTGGTCCCGGCCGGACTGACCGCGGAGGAGCAAGCCCGGATCGTCGGTACCCAATGCCAGATCTGGACCGAGTACATGGAGGGCCCGGAGCAGGTCGGCTACATGCTGTTCCCCCGGTTGTCTGCTTTTGCCGAGCGCGCCTGGGGTTCACCGAAGACCTCGTACGAGGATTTCCTCGGTCGGCTCCGCCCGCACCTGGACCGGATCACCGCACTCGGGCTGACCTACCGTCCGCTCGGCTGACCCCCCGCGCCGGCCGGCCACGACGTAGGCTTCGTGAGTCGGAAGGTGGGTGCGTGGCGGTGAACGGATGACCGCGGTAGGGCCCCTCGACGCGATGTTCCTGCTCGGCGAGACCCGGGAACAGCCGATGCATGTCGGCGGCCTGATGCTCTTCGACCTGCCGGAAGGCGCCGGGCGGGACCAAGTGCTGCCGGAGGGCGCCGGGCGGGACTACTTCGCCCGGCTCTACCGCGAGGTCATCGAAGGGCAGACGATCCACCCGGACTTCGGCCGGCGGGTTCGTCGCCGCCCGGTGGACCTCGGGTACTGGTCCTGGGAACAAGACCCCGAGATCGACCTGGAATACCACGTCCGGTTGTCCGGATTGGCCCGGCCGGGGCGGTTCCGTGACCTGTTCGAGCTCACCTCCCAACTGCACAGCACGCTCCTGGACCGGCACCGGCCGTTGTGGGAGATGCACCTGATCGAGGGTGTGCAGGGCCGCCGGTTCGCGATCTACAGCAAGATCCACCACTCGATGATCGACGGCGTCAGCGCACTGCGGTGGATGCAGGCGACCTTGTCTACGGATCCGGATCGCCTCGGCATGCCGCTGACCTACGCGCTGCCCGACCAGGCAGCGGTGCTGGCCGCGGAGGCGGGTCTTTCACCCGCGGCGCTGTTGTCCGCCGCCGGCCGGGTGACCGGTGGAGCCGGCCGTCTGCTGGCCGATCTCACCGGGCTGTCACCGGTTGGTGTGCGCAGCGCCGTGCATGCCTTGCGGGCGGAACACTCGGCGGTCGCGTTCCAGGCGCCACGGACGATCTTCAACGGCCCGATCACCGGAGCCCGGCGGTTCGCCGCGCAGTCGTGGCCGATGGAGCGGCTCGAGAAGGTCCGGGTCAGCACCGGCGCCACCCTGAACGACGTCATGCTGATCATGTGTTCCGGTGCCCTGCGCAACTATCTGTCGGAGTTGGGAGCCCTGCCGGACAAGCCGTTGACCGCGATGGTGCCGGTGTCGTTGCGCGGTGCCGACGACGGCAACACCGTGGCGCCGGGCGGCGCGAACTCCCTGGCCACGCTGCTGTGCGATCTCGCCACCGATGAGCCCGATCCGGCCCGGCGGATGCAGCGGGTGATGGATTCGACGACCTACGGCAAGGGCGTGTTGTCGCAGTTGAGCCCGCTGCAGAACCTGATGATCGGCGCGCTCGGTCTCGGTTCGGCGGGACCCGCCGCGGTGCTGCCAGGGATCGCCGGGCGCACCCCGCCGCCGTACAACCTGGTGATCTCGAACATCCCAGGCCCGATGGAGAGCACGCTCTACTGGAACCGGTCGAAGCTGATCGGCATGTACCCGGCGTCGGTCGTGCTGAACGGCCAGGCGCTCAACATCAGTGTCAC
>JAWWOY010000839.1:0-8147 GCA_033851195.1 Kribbellaceae bacterium
CCGGCCCGGCTGACCGTGGCGGCGGGGTTCTACCTGGTGTTCGCCGTCGGCCTGGTCCCGCTGATCAGCTAGTGGTGTGGTTCCCGTGACCGGCGTGAGTCAGACGTACGGGATGATCGGCGCTGTCATGTTGCCCGATCGCCTCATCGGGCCGGTCGTGGTCGTCGCCTGGGTGGGCGCCTTGTTCGCGGTGACCTACCTGGGCCTGGCAGCCCTGGTCGCGGTGATGGATCGAGCTGAGCCACCCCGCAGGACCCTGGCGGCGACACCGGAAGCGGGCAGGGCGATGACCCGGCCCGCCAGGTCTGCCTGGGCTGGTGCGGTTGTCGGCGTCGTCATCTTCGCGGCGACGACCATCGACCTGGTGACCGACGGGCCGCTGCGGCATTGGGACCGCGCTGTCATCGCGGCCGCCGGCCCGGTCGGGTCGCCACAGGACATGGTGTGGCAAGGGCTGGCTGATGGTGGCGGGCCGCCGATGCTGGCTGTCGTGCTCATCGCCGCGGTCGGCATTCACCTGGTGGGTCGACGGGGCGCGTGGCCAGTGGCGCTGGCGGCCGGCTGGGTCGTGGTGGTCGCGGCCACGACCTGGCTGGCCAAGGCGGTGATCGGACGCACCCCGCCATGGAGCAGAGTCGATCTCCTCCACGCCGGTGGCATGTCGTATCCATCCGGCCATTCCGCCTCAGCGGCCGCGTTCTTGCTGATCGCTGCGACTCTGGCCACAGCCCCGGGATCACGACTCGACCGGATCGCCAGCTGGACCGTCCCTGTCCTCGCAGCGGTGGTCGCGATAGCAACCGTCCACTTGCAGTACCACTGGCCCAGCGACGCTAGCGCCGGCTGGGCCCTCGGACTCGCCCTCGGCACCATCGCCCGCCGCTCCATCCGCCGCTCAACTCGCCAGGCCGCACCCATCGGAAACGCCTGATCTACAAGGGGCCGGCCTCGCCCAGGTTCCCGCTGGCGCCATCAGCGAGGTACTGGCCCGACTCGCAGAGGCCATCGCAGGCCTGGGTCACCTGATCGGCGACACCGTCCACACGCAGCTCGACACCGGTCGCATCGGCGACCTGGTCGCCGACGGTGTCAGCAAGGCCTTGAGCGGTCTCGCCGAGGCCATCAGCAGATTCGGTCACCTGGTCGGCGACACCGCCGAGGGGTAGGTCGATGCCGGTCGCCTCGCTGACCTTGTCGCTGGCGCCTTGCAACAGCTCGGAGGCCTTGTCTTTGAACATGTCGAACAAGCTCATTTCGATTCCCTTCGGTTCGTGTGACTGCTGGACCGTGGCGCTCCTCGCCACGAGGGTTGTCCCCGGTCCTGATGGCCGGGCTGTCGGTGGGCTGGGTTCAGCGAGGACTGGTCGCATCAGCCATGGTCACGGCCGGGTCCTCGTCCGCGGGGGTCTTGCGGAACGGCGCGGTCAGGGTCGCCGCGATGTGGCGGCGGTGGTGGATCAGCGCCGCGAGCGCGAGCACGCCGTAGACGGCGCACAGTACGTAGCGGGCGGTCTGGCCGGGCAGCGCGAACTGCAACGCGAACAAGCTCAGCAAGGTCCACGCGAGCCAGCGGGGAAACCGCAGCGCAAGCAGCGCGGCCACACCGAGCAGGGTCTGGGTGGCGGTGAGCAGGAACTCCTCGACCTGCCGCTCGTCGAGATGCAGCGCCGTACCCCCACCCCCGAGCAGGTAGGCCAGCGGGAGACTCCCGACCAGCAGCGTCCACTGATTGACCTTGCTGGAGATCAGGGTGCCGATCGCCGCTGCACCATTACCCCGGATCGCGAAGAGGATCGCGACGATGAACTCCGGGGCCTCCGACGCCAGCGGCGCGAGCCACTGCACGAGCAGGAACTGATCGATCCCCAGCTGGGTGCCGGCGCCGATGAGCGAATGTGCGAAAGGTTCCGCGCACGCCAAGATCACGGCGGCGGCGAAAAGGAACAAGGTCACTACGAGGGTCCGGCGGGCCCGTTTCGGGAGCGCGCCGATCGTGGCCGCCGGACCGACCAGCTCAGGCTCATCCACCTCGCCGCGCGAGACCTTCCACAGGTAGAACACGAAGAACCCCAGCAGGGCGAACCCCAGCACCAGCGGGATCTGCCCCGTGACCGGGATGAAGAACGCGACCACTGAGGCAATGGCCAGGAAGCCGAGCTCGACGCGGTACCGGGATGTCAGCGTCAGCTCCCGGACCGATCTGCCGCTGCGCTTCTTCGCGATGGCCAGCGACACGAGCACCACCGAGGACCAGCCCAGCCCCAGCAGCAGCCGGTTCGAGCCGGTCATGTTCGCCGCCGCGTAGGCAACATAGCTGGAGTCACTGCCCGCGGTATAGGCGAAGTACAGGTCCACTGCGTACTCGGGAAGCACGGCGATAACGGCCAGGATCGCGATCGCCAGGCCACCGGAAATGTCGACCTGGGCAGCTTCGGCCGCCCAGGCGAGTACGAACGACGCCGCGACCACCGCCATCCCGAACAACACCATCCCCAGCACTGGGTCAGGCGACGAACCGGAAACGCGCAGGACGAGCGCCGGAACAGTCAGCACGACACATATCGCAAGCGGACGCAGGAGCTTGACGAACATTGCCGGAGTTCCTTTCCGTACGGCGGCCAACCTCACCGAGCAGTAACGGTGCCGATCACCGGAGAACCCCGAGGCTCTCCGGCAGGCGATCGCGGGCTTGCCTGGGCTACCCATCTTCGGAAAACCCGATTCTGCCCTCATTTCGTCATTTACGCAAATGACGAAATGAGAGGGAGGAGGCCTGAGCAACCAGGCTGAGGCACAATCGCTACTAGATGCCGACACCCACCGGACACCAGCCAGAACGCCCCGCCCACTTCCGGGCGCAGGGCGCACCCACCGCCGCCCAGCTGGCCGCCGGTGCGGCAACATTCGGGTTGCTGGCCAGTCCGGTCCGGCTGCACCTCGTCTGGCTGATCACCCACGGCCCCTACGACGTCGGCACGCTCGCCGCGCGTGCCGGGATCGGCATCGCCACGGCCAGCCAGCACCTCAGCAAACTCCGCCTCGCCGGCGTGATCGCCGCCCGCCGGGACGGCAAGCGCCACATCTACGCTGTCGACGACCCCCACGTCGTCGCCCTGGTCGAGCAGATCTTCGACCACATCGCACCCGACGGCACCCTCGCGCCCGACCCGCAACCTGCCACCGTCTAGTGGTGTGTCAGGCGGATTCTCTTAGCTCGATTCGTCGGCTGGTATCGCGCGAAGGGGTCAGGTGGTCGAGGTTCGACCGGACCTCGCGTATTGCGTGCCGTGAAATCCAGACAACGGGGCGAAGACGCGCTCGTTGGAGATCGTGGTGTCCAAGGTGACGTTCCGCAGCACGGTCACGGCGCCGATGGTGTGCCCCTCGAAGATCGCGGCGCCGAGGAGTGCCTCGGGTCCGGCGTGTTTGACGACTCTTGAGGTTACCTGAGCGAGGCGGGTGTCTCAGGCGGAGAACAACAGGAGTAGACCGCCGACTGTGTAGGCGACCATGACGACGAGCAGCGGGACTTGGCCGGCCAGGGCCCGGTGCCGGGGGAAGAGCGCGACCGCGCGGTCGTGGGCGGAGATGACACCCATCAGGTGACCGCCGACGACCGCGCAGACCTGGATGGTGGCGATCAACGTGCTGTGGTTGGTGATCGAGGTATTCAGGCCGAGCAAGCCGGTGCCGAAGATGTTGGCGCCGTTGCTGAGCGGGTCGCTGAGGTAGATCAGCGTCCGCTGGCCCTCCAGGATCAGCAGGGTGAGGTAGTGCGCGACGACGTACCCGAACGCGATCGGTACGACGGAATGCGCGAACAGCCCGGGCAACTTCGTACGGGAGCTGTCCGAGAGCCGCCCCGCGAGCAGGGTGGCACTGGAGTACGTCACCAGCACGAACAGAATGAAGCAGATCAGCGCCAGCGTGCCCAGCAGCGTCATCGAGTAGTCGGAGTTCTGCGCCCAGCCGACCCACGCCGTCGAGTTCGAGAACCCGTCGTACGCCGTTGAGCCGAGCAGGGCGGCAACCATGCCGACCAGTCCGGGCTGCGCCTTCATCCCGTCCAGGTTCTCCAGCGGGCGCCGGATCACCAGCGCGCCATCGGTCCGGCGACCCCACGGGGACAACCGGGCCATCAGGCTCGCGTAGACCTCGAACGGGTCGCCGGTGGAGAACCAGCGGTCGCCGAAAAGGACCGCGCCGAACATGGTGATCACGAAATACAACGCGAGCCAGGCCTGCAGCACCGGCAGCGTGGCGCGATCGGGTTCCACCAGCTCCAGCCAGGTGAAGGCGAAGATGCCGAGCGCCGCCGGCCACAGTCCCAGCCACGGCGGTAGCTCGAACAGCCCCTGGGAAGGTGGTTGCCGCAGGGCCTTGCTGAGCAGCCGGTGGAGGGTGCGCAGCGGGTTCAGGGTGCGCCAGACCGGGCCGAGGACGATCGAGATCGGGACCAGGCCGACCCAGACCAGGATGTAGATGAACCCGAAGATCGGGTTCGTCAGCCGGTCCACGCCGAACAGCAGCGCGACACCGGTGTACAGGAAGATGGCCAGGCCGACCAGCCGGACGAACCAGCGGAACCAGGTCGAGTCGACCGTCCGGGTGATTGCGGCGGGCAACGGCTTGCCGGCGGCATTGCCGCGGTATCTGGGGCTGCGCCAGGCGAGGCCGAGCACGATGAACGACACCGCGATCGCCACCGCGGCGCCGCCGACGGCCATCCCGAACGGTACCGGCAGGTCCTGCCGGCCGCCGATCCCGTGCAGGGGCAGCAGTAGGGCGGTCACCGGGGTCAGGAGACGACGAGCTTGGCGACGAGCTTGTTGCTCTCGTGCGTCTCGATCTCGAAGGTGCCCTTCATATTCGCGACGAACTTCACCGACGCGGGCTTGCCCGGCGTAAGCGGCAACTGCTTCTCGTAGCCGTGCACGTGTACCTCGTCCGCGGCGTCGCTGACGGCGGTGATCAGCACCGTCTGACCAGCCTTCACGTTGATGCTGGCGCCGCTCGGGTTCACCTTGCCGTTGGCAACGGTGACGTTGATGGTCACGTCCGCGGTGTTGCCGGACGGGTCGGTGGTGTTCGACGGTGTGCTGGTCTGCGGCGCGGTGGCCGTGCCGGTCGGGGTGGTCACCGTGGGCGGTGCGGTGCTGGGGCTCGATCCGGAGCCGGCATCGGAGTTGCCGCAGCCGGCCAGGGCCAGCATGCCGAGAGCCGGGAGCAGCGCGAGCGCGGTGCCGCGGGAGAGCGTCGAACGCATGAGGGCAAGTGCCTTTCAGCAGGTCGGTTCTGAAGTCCGGGCGTGCGGAACACACCCTCTTGCCTGACGAATGCGCCGATCACTGTGTTCCCGGTCCTCACCATCGGTCGTGTCACGATCGCGGTCCGCCACGCAAGCGTCCTGAGTAGGCCACCTCAGGACACCAGACCAGTGTGGCAGGCAGGTGTCGGTCGACACGGCTAGGGTGACAAAACAAGTCGCCATGGGAGAGGAAGGTGCCGGATGCCGGACCGGTTGACGTCGCTGGACCTCACCTTGCTGAAGGCCGAGAGTCCGGCCACTCCGATGCATGTCGGCACGGTGGACATCTTCGAGCCGCCGATGCACACCGAGGAGGGTTTCGACTACGAGAGCCTGGTCGCGCTGATCCGGGACCGGATCGCCTTCGTGCCGCGGTACCGGCAGCGGGTCCAACAGGTGCCGGGCCGCTTCGCCGGCCCGGTCTGGGTGGACGACGAGGACTTCGACATCACCTTCCACGTACGCCGCTCCGCGCTGCCCCGGCCCGGCACCCACGCCCAACTGCTGGAGTTGGTCGCGCGAATCATGTCGCGCCGGCTGGACCGCGCCCGGCCGCTCTGGGAGATGTATCTGGTCGAGGGGCTGCAGGGCGGCCGGTTCGCGATCATCGCCAAGTCCCACCAGGCGCTGGTCGACGGCAGCAGCACGGTCGACATCGGCCAGGTGGTGCTGGACTCGACAGCCCATCCGCGGGAGACCCCGACCGACACCTGGCAGCCGCAGCGCCCGCTGTCGGCGCTGGAATTGCTGGCGGGCGTGTTCACTGATGCGACCCGGTACCCGACCGCCGTACTGGAACTGGCTCGGGCCGAGATGGCGAGCCTGACCGGTTCCACCTCGGTCCGTGAGGTGCTCGGCGACGTGGTCGGCTCGGTGGTCGCGCAGCGGCACGTGCAGGAAAGCTCGCTACATGTGAAGACGTCAGGCCAGCGCCGGTTCACCACGGTCGAGACCGCGTTGGAGGACTACCGAGCCGTGCGGGCGATGCACGGCGGCACCGTGAACGACGTGGTACTGGCCGTCGTCGCGGGCGCGTTGCGGGCCTGGATGATGACCCGGGCCGAGAGTGTCGGCCCGACCCGCGGGGTTCGTGCGGTGGTGCCGGTGAGCATCCGGGACGACGATGACGAGGAGCCCACCTCGCTCGGCTCCCGGGTGATCGCATCGACCGTGAACCTGCCGGTCGGGGAGAATTCGCCGGTGATGCGGCTGCACCAGATCTCGTACCAGACCAAGGTGCACAAGGACACCGGCCGCGCGGTCAGCGCCCGCTCGCTGGTCGGCATCGCCGGGTTCGCGCCGACCACCCTGCACGCCCTCGCCGCCCGGGTCGCGACCACCACGGTCCGCCCGGCCGATGACGTGGTGATCACCAACGTGCCCGGTCCGCAGTTCCCGCTCTACGCGGCCGGCGCGCCCATGCTGGCGTCGTACCCGGTGGTGCCGTTGATGCCGGGGCAGGGCCTGTCGGTGGGCGTCACGTCGTACGACGGCAAGGTGTCGTTCGGGCTGAACGCGGACCGGACGGCGATGCCCGACCTGGCGGTTTTCGCGCAATGCGTCACAGATGCGCTGGACGAACTGGTCGATACCACCAAGGGGAGCCGGAGCCGGGCCACGCGCGGCCGGCGGAAGCCTCGTAGCACCAAGAAGGCAGGTTCATGAGGGTTTACATCCCGTCCACGCTGCTCGCGCTCGACGATGCCTACCACGCAGGCGAGTTCGGACCGCCGCTGCTCGTCGGGTACGCCGTCACCCCGGCCCTGCGCGAGTGGTACACGGATGGCGACGACGAGGAACTCGAGTACGCCGCGATGACCCAGGCCGCCCGGGCCTCGGTCGGCCTGCTGGCGGCGGACCCGACCGCGCCCCGGCGCCGGGTGGTGGTGGCGTGCGAGATCGGTGCGGTCCCGCCGGCCGACGGCACGGTGGAGGTGGGCGACGCCCGGCTGGACCTGCACGTGGTGATCCCGTGGTCCAGCGTGGCCGCCGTCCACCTGGATGCCGGCGACGCCGCCGCTGTGGTCGGCCGGGCGGCGGACAACTGGGACGCGGCGCAGAATGGTGACAAGGACGCTGTTTTCGTCCTTGACTCGTGCGAGGGTGAGGATCTGCTGTGGTACGCGACACAAGAGGTCCCCGACCTGCTGGCCGCGGCGGGCCCGCGCGGCGACCTGACCCATTGACCCACCCTCTGATCCGAACCATTTGATCCGACCCATTGATTCGACAGGGAGCTGATGGCGATGCAGGCGATCTGGAAGGGCGCCATCTCGTTCGGGATGGTGACGATCCCGATCAAGGTGTTCTCCGCGACCGAGGAGAAGGACATCTCGTTCCGTCAGGTGCACGTCGCGGACGGTGGCCGGATCCGGTACAAGCGGGTCTGTTCCGAGTGCGGCGAGGAGGTGCCGTACTCCGACATCGGCAAGGGCTACGAGATGGCCGACGGCCGGATGGTGATCCTGGAGCCGGACGACTTCGCCGACCTGCCGCTGAGCAGCAAGAAGGTCATCGACGTCCTGGAGTTCGTGCCGGCCGACCAGGTGGACCCGCTCTACCTGGGCAAGTCCTACTACCTGGCCGCCGACGGCGGACCCGGCGCCAAGCCGTACGTGCTGCTGCGGGATGCACTCGAGGGCTCCGAGCTGTATGCGCTGGTCAAGGTCGCGCTGCGCTCGCGGGAAAGCCTCGCCCTGCTCCGCACCCACGAGAACGTGCTGGTCCTGCAGGTGATGCTGTGGCCGGACGAGGTCCGCGACGCCTCCTTCGCGGCGCCCGACGCGGACGTCGAGATCCGCAAGCAGGAGAAGGCGATGGCCGAGTCCTACATCGACAC
>JAWWOY010001126.1:0-4681 GCA_033851195.1 Kribbellaceae bacterium
AGGCTGCGCGTTCTGCTGCTCTGCAAGCCCAGCGGGGTCTAGCTATGTCACGCGATGGAGTGACACCCAAGACCAAGTCGACTCGCCTTGAAGCCGGTCATTTCGGCACCCGCACATCTCCGCCATCAGGCCGGATCGGTGTCAAGTTATCCAAGGAACGGCGAGCGCTGAGTTCTCCGCACCGTAGGCCTTGGTGCGAGACCTGCCCCATGAGAGAGTCAACGACCTCGTTGACCGGAGCTGACCTAAGCCAGCTCAACAGGCGAAAATCGTCTACCGACGCGCAGCGGTGAACGCTAGAGCGTCAGCTCTCCGGTCACACGCGTGAGGATCTGCAGCAGTCGATAGGCGGGGTCGCTCGTAGCTCCTGAATGTGTTCGAGCGCCATCGATGAGCTCCTGAACACGATCGTGATAGAGATCGTTGGCGACGATTTGTACGTCGATGCTGTCGCCCGCGAAACCCTCCGACATCTCATCGAGCATGAGGGAGAGCTTGCCCTTCGGCACCCGCGGGCTCCAAAGCGAAGTAACACTTGTCCGCCGCGAACATCTGGTGCGCGAATTCACCGGCGCGCTCTATCTTCTGGCGAACCTTCCTCGCCGTGACGTCGTAGCTGCCATAGTTGATGCCGTCGACGTGCGTCGCGACCTCGCACAACCAAACCTCGCGTTGTACGCCGTGCTTCAACCCGATGACGTCGATCTCACCCTGGCTCGGCAGATGCGTGTTGTAGATGACAAAGTCACAGCCGCGAACTTGACGGAGATAGCTCCCCACGAGGCTTTCACCGATATCGACGCTCACGGTTACCCTTCGGTCGGTTGATCCGGATGCAGTCTACGAGCCACCCGGCGCAACTCGCTGAGCCGGGCCCCGCCGACCGGCAGCAGGTGTGACTGCGCCGAAATCAAAGTACAGGTCCAGGAGCCTGCGATTCCCGCCTAGGTTGAGACCATACGGAGCGAGCCTGACGCTGTGTGTTCAACCGTACTGCCGCTCAGGCATCGCTCGATTGACGCCTGAACTGCCGCGACTATGTCGCCACCGCTGCGACGCCAACCGAACATGCGGCGAACTGCAGTTACGACTTCCGCCTCACCAGCGCTTACTGCGTCGATGACAGTGCCGATGACCGCCAAGTCCAGCTCGTCTGCGGGCACGTGTTGAACAGCCCGAATATTCTCCTCGTCTCCGGGTACTCGAACGGATGTCGCTGCGACCTGGTCAAGCCGGTAGAAACCCTGCGCATCAACATAGATGCGGTTGCCGTCAACGTGCGAGCGGTTCGCGACGAAGTCGATATTGTCGCGAATTGCCGACCCGATCCGACCGACATCGAACGCAGCCCTGATCCGCTTGTTCACGAGCTCGCGATGCACCGGAGCCTCGTGTCGCAGAAGGCCGATGAGATATGTCCTCAACGGCTCGCGCGCCTCTACGCTGCCCAGCTCGTAAGCGGTGTACGGCGCGGCCTCGGAGTATGCGTCGTAGGTCACCGCCCAGTCAGGTGCCTGATCAAGATCAATCTCCTCCATCTCAACTGGTACCGCTGCAATGTGCGCCGCCTCCTCCTTCGGCTTCACACCCGCCACGGCCTGCTCGATCGCCAGTCGCAGGCGGTTCATCTGACCGTCCCGATCGCGGTACCAGCTGAGACCCCAGATCCTGTGCAGTTGCCAACCGAGGCCTTCCAGCACGGAAGCTCGCAAGCGGTCCCGGTCCCGAGCTGCCTTTGCTGAGTGATATGCGGCGCCGTCACACTCAACGCCCAGGATGTACTCACCTGGCCGGTCGGGATGCCGAACACCGAGGTCAATGCGGTAGCCGGCTGTCCCGACCTGCGGGACGACCACGTACCCCCAAGAGCGGATCACATCGAGCACGTCTGCCTCGAACGGACTCTCGACGTCCAGCCCGCTCGACTCCAGTTCCAGGGCGAGGGCGGGCAGACCCCTCTGTGCGAAGTCCAGATATCCCCGCAGATGGCGAACGCCCTCGCTCGTCGTCTCATGCATCTCGCTTGCGCGGAAAGAGCTGACCACCTCGACACGCATCCGGGCTCGCGTTATGGCGACGTTGAGTCGGCGCCAACCGCCCTTGGGGTTGAGCGGGCCGAAGGACATGTTGAACTTGCCGTTTTCATCCGGACCGTAGCCGACGCTGAAGATGATGATGTCGCGTTCGTCTCCCTGAACGTTCTCGAGGTTCTTCACGAAGAACCCGGTCAGCCGGTCGTGGTTCTCGAGCAGGCCTCGCAACAGCGGCTCATCGACAGAACGCCGATCGATGGCCGCGGTGATCGTGTCCTCCTGGGCGCTGCTGAAGGTGACCACGCCGATCGAGAGCTCCGGGTGTTGCCGACGATGGTGCAGCACCCTGTCGACCACGGCCTCAGCCTCGACGGGGTTGTCGCGCGTCGAGCCGCGGCGGTAGACGCCGTTGACGACGAACGATTCCACGCCAAGGTCGGGTGCTTCGAAGCGCGCGCCGGGGAAGGTCTGAAGTGCACCTGTGTGCAACGGAGAGCCATCTGGTGAATAGAACCGGTAGTTGGAGTACGCGATGAGGTTCTCGTGTTTACTCCGGTAATGCCAGGTCAACGGCAGGGAGGCGAAGCTCGTTTTGCACAGCTTCAGCACCGATTCGAAGTCGTCGAGTCCCTCGTCGTCCTCCGACTCGTCGATGGCCTGGGTGAAGAAGGCCGTCGGTGGCAGCTGCTTCTCGTCGCCGGCAACGATGAGCTGGCGAGCACGGTAGATGCAGTTGACCGCATCGGAAGGCAGGACTTGCGAAGCCTCGTCGAAGATGACCACATCGAAGCTGAACGAGCCTGGTAGGAATTGGGAGACAGAGAGCGGACTCATCATGAAGCAAGGCTTGAGCTCCTGAACTATGTCTTCTGTCTTCGACAAGAGGTCACGTATTGGTAGGTGCCGGCTCTTCTTCTCCGCCTCGCGCCGAATCACGCCCGCCGCAGCGCCGCCCACGGTCCTCGGCCTTCGCCGGTTGCAAGCATCTGCAACCGCCAAGTGCGCCGAATGTACGAGCTGCTTGTCGAGACCCTTGAATCGGCTGACCAAAGCATCGCGGTCGGCGGACCGGAATTCAGCCAGGCGTGGATCCGATGCCATCACGGACTCAACCCACGCCTGGACAAGCGCGTGCTCAATGCTCGGTTCAACCGTTGAGGCCGGTGCGCGTCGTACGTGCAGCGCTCTGACGATCTCACCGAGTCCGGCGTTGTCGAGCTCCTGGCTCTCGCCGGTGTACGCGGCCCACTCACTGATGTCCACCAAGGCAGATGTAGTCATCTCGGCCAAGAGCTCGCCTGCAGCGCCGACGTTGTCGTCCAGCTCGCTCTGAAGCTCCTTGCCGTAGTCGTCCTTGAAGCACGCAGCCAGTGCCAGGGACGTGTTCTTCCAGCGATCGATCGGCTCCGCGAGTTCAGCAGCACCAACCGTCGGACTGCTCATCCGCTCCGCTGAGAGCTCGCTGACAGCGCCACCTACGCGATCACGAACGCGACCGGCCCACTCAAGCGCAGCCGTCACGGCCACCCAGTCCGTATCTGCGCCGTTGTACAGCTGACCGATGGCGACTCGGTCCTCCGCAAACGTGTCCAACAGAGCGGCATGGCACTCGGCGACGATGGTCGCCTGCGCGAGGGCACGGACCACCTCCCACAAGGCAAGGTCGCGACCAGCCTGCTCTGCTACCACTGCGGCCGCGGCGGACCCCTCGCTCGTGCGGTTCGCAGCTGCCACGGCTGATTCGGCGATGATGCGAAGCGGCAGCTGACCGAGCTGAGCCGCAGCACCGTCACCTCTGTGGGCGCGTAGCTGGTCGATCCACTGCCTGCCTGCATCGATCAGTCGCTCGGCTACGACTAGAAGCTGAGGGTCTGGCATCCCGTCGGCCGTCAGCTGTTGTGCCATTGCGTCGTTGTTGAGGTCTCCTGCGGCCAGCCGCACCGCGCGATGAGCTGTCGAGATCGCCTCAGACAGACGGCTGAAGTCCGTGTCGGTACGCCGATAGTAGCGGCCCAGTCTCGGTGCATAGGTCTCTTCATCGCGTGCAAGGCGCAGCTCGGCCTGCTGCCAAGCAACGGCCTCGTCCAGACGTGCCAGAACACCCTTGTCCACCTTGCCGGTGACGACAACGCTGCGTAGGAGCTTGCGATCCGCTCGAGCGGCCTTCCTCATCTTGCGGAGGCCGAGATGCGTCTGTGAGAACCGTACGTTGAGCCCTGCCAGATCGAGATCCAAGGCATTCGGGGTGAATACCTGCTCGATCACTGCTCGCCGCTGATTCACGACGTCTACCAGCTCGGCGAGGACCCGGCTCGACTCATCGAGGGCGGATTGGACGGCCGGGTTCAGCCACTCTCGCTCCGGTAGCGCCGTCTGCCCGCCGAGCGCTGCTAGCTCCGCCAGTTGCATCGCACGGTTGAAGCTGATGTCCTCGGTCCGTACGCCCAGCAGCGCACCCAGCTTGCGCACGTCATTGGCGATGGACTCAAGGGTCGCCGGTGTTGTGTTCTCGAACGTCCGTAGCGCGTGCAGCTGCTCAACCGTCGTAGCGGCCGCGGGTGCCCACCCGTTCAGTGGTTCTGGCTGAGAGTCGAGCAGGCCGCGCGCAATCGGCAGCAAGTCTGGATCCACGTCCTGCCAGGCCGGGC
>JAWWOY010000885.1:0-3514 GCA_033851195.1 Kribbellaceae bacterium
CACCGAGGCTCGCTGGATCGCGGAGTACCGCCGGGCGGCGCTCGCCGGCGACCTGGTCGCAGCGCTGATCGGCGTCTCAGTGGCGCTGGTGGCCCGGTTCGGAGCCCAGATCAACCTGGGCTACGTCGTCCTGGGCGCTGTGCTGCCGGTCGCCTGGCTGGCCTGCGTGGCGTTGGCACGGGGGTACGAGACCCGGTACTTCGGCACCGGGCCGGAGGAGTTTCGGTCGATCCTGCGGGCCGCGGTCGCGTTGACCGCGCTGGTGGCGGTGGCGTCGTACGCCACCAAGAGCAACGTGGCTCGCGGTTTCGTGGTGCTCGCCGTGCCGATCATCTGCGTCGCGGCGATGTTCGCGCGGTGGCTGCTGCACCGCAGCATCGCCAGTCGCCGAGTCGTCGGCCGCTGCATGCGCCGCGTTCTGGTTGTCGGGCGCAACGGTCAGGCGACGACCCTGAGGCGGCACCTGGAGGAGCGGCTGACGGACGGTTACGTCGTCGTCGCGACCTGCCTGCCGCGCGGCGACGCGGGCGAGGAACCCGAACCGGGCTCCGACCGGCTGGGACGGACGGAGATGGACATCCTCGCCGCGGTCGACAGGTACGGGGTCGACGCAGTAGCGGTCGCTGCCGATCCGGAGCTCGCCGGACACTCCCTGCGCCGGTTGTCGTGGGCGCTCGAGCAGCGCGGTGTCGACCTGATCGTGTCGCCGGGCATCGTCGAGGTCGCCGGGCCGCGGATCTCGATCCGGCCCGTCGCGGGGCTGTCGTTGCTGCACCTCGAACGGCCGTCGGTGAGCGGCGGACCGCATCTGCTGAAGAACATCTTCGACCGGGTGGTCGGCTTCGCGCTGCTGCTGCTCGCCGCCCCGGTGCTGCTCGTGGTCGCGCTGCTGGTGCGGCTCACCAGCAGTGGCCCCGCGCTGTTCCGGCAGACGCGCGTGGGGCGGGCAGGCGTCGAGTTCTCGATGCTGAAGTTCCGCAGCATGTGCGTCGACGCCGAGAACCGCAAGGAGGAGCTGCACGCGCTCAGCGAGGGCAACGCGGTGCTCTTCAAGCTCCGCGACGATCCGCGGGTGACCCGGGTCGGCCGTTACCTGCGGCGCTTCTCGCTGGACGAGCTGCCGCAGCTGGTGAACGTGCTCCGCGGCGAGATGTCGCTCGTCGGGCCGCGGCCGCCGTTGCCGGCCGAGGTCGCGACGTACGCCATCGACGACGCGCGCCGGATGCTCGTCAAACCCGGTCTGACCGGCCTGTGGCAGGTCAGCGGACGCAGCGACCTGACCTGGGAGCAGTCGGTCCGCCTTGACCTGCGGTACGTCGACAACTGGTCAATCGCACTGGACCTGCTCATCTTGTGGAAGACCGCCCGGGCCGTATTCGGCCGCGATGGCGCCTACTGATCCGGGCCGTGTCGCCGCCCGGGCGAATTCTCACACGTCTTCGAGCACCACCACACACAGCCATCACGGACGGATGTGTGTTCCCGAGGGGGGAAATCCATGCCACGTCACCTGAGGATCACGAGCGTCACTGACGAACGCGAAACGACCGCCCAGTCCGAGGTCGCAAGCCTGGTCATCCTGGCAGCGGCCGGCGACCAGGCGGCCTGGAGCCGGCTGGTCGACCACTACGCCAGACTCGTCTGGGCCGTCACCCGCAGCTTCCGGCTCACCAACAGCGATGCGTCCGACGTCTCGCAGAAGGTGTGGCTGCGCCTGCTTGAACACATCGACCGGGTCGACCCCGTCCGCGTCGGTGCCTGGCTGGTCGTGACCACCCGCCGGGAGTGCCTGCGGGTGCTGGCGTTCCGGAAGCGGGTGCTGCTCACGTACGAGTCGGCCGCCTTCGAGGCCGTGGCCGCCGACGAGCCGGAGCTGGACGCGGACCTGCTGGCCGACGAGCGGGCGGTCGACGTACGGCGCGCGCTGGAGAGTCTGCCGGACCGGTGGCAGCAGATGCTCGGCATGTTGATGGCCGACCCGCCCGTCCCGTACGCCGAGATCTCGGAGACCCTGGGCGTCCCGATCGGCAGCATCGGCCCGATCCGTGGGCGCTGCCTGGAGAAGCTCAGGCTGCTGCTCGCCTCCTGAGCAATGCCGGCGAGAACATGGTCATTAGCGCTGCCCTGGCACCTTGATCACGCTGTCGCGGTCTTGGCCGTACGGCGCGCCCTGCCAGTCGGACCAGCTGACCCGGGCACCCTGTTCGCGCGCGAGGAAGTTCCACGGCCCGGCGTACGTGTTGCTGTAGAAGCGGTTGCCCTGGTTGAACGTGATGGCGTCCTGGACGATCTTCTTCTTGTACGGCGACCAGGTCGGGAACGTGCCCCAGTTGGAGAACAGCCCGTTGTAGCCGCAACCGTTGCGCGCTGCGCAGGTCTTGCCCATCTTGTCCGGGGCAAGGGTGAAGAGGTTGTCGTGGACGCTCACGTTCTGCGTCTTCCACCGGCAGTCGGAGAGGTACGGCTGGCTGCGGATGTTGGTCGCATTGCAGGTCTTCGCGGTGACGGTATTCGGGTTCACCAGAGTGCCCGAACCCGTGCTGGAATTGGCCGCAGACCCGGCGAACCGGTCCGCGTTCTCCCACAGGATCACGCCGGCCCAGTTGTCGGTGAAGACGTTCCCGCTGATCTCGAAGGTCTGGTTGTACGGGCCCGCCACCCTCCCGTCGCTGCCGGACTCCGAGATGTACACGGCCGAGGTCGGGAACTGGCCGTTCCCGGGGCCTTTACCGAGCCCGTTGCGGGCGAAGGTGTTGGCCTGGATGCTCGCGTTGTAGCTGGTCTCGTAGATGATGCCTTCGGCCACGTTGCCGGCGATGTAGTTGCCCTCGATGGCGAAGCCCGTGTTGTTGGTGTCGGCCCACAGCCCGACGCTGAGATTGTCGTGTATCCAGTTGTTACGAATCACCGCCCCGGTCACCTCCCAGAACTTCCCACCGCCCGTGCAGCCGCAGCCCGGCTTGAGGTTCTCCCAGTCGTCGGTGTTGTTGGCGGCGATCTCGTTGTGCTCGATGGTGATGCCGGACACCTTGTCGGAGTTGTACGCGCTGAAGCCGTACTGGCCGTTGCGCTGCAGGCAGTTGTCGCGGATGACGTTGCCGCTGCCGATCATCAGGCCCGCACCGGCGTTGTGGCGGATCGTGTTGCCGTCGACCATCCACCCGGCGGCGGCGTCGTGGTTCACCACCCCTTCGTCGTTGTTCGTCCGGACGGCGCCGAAGTTCTGGATGGTCAGGTTCTTGATCACGACGCCGGTCGCGTAGCCGGTGAACGCGTAACGGTTGCGCCGCTGGCCGTCGATCACCGCACCGGGCGCGCCGAGGTAGGTGTTGCCCTGCTTGGGGATCACCTGGCTGAAGGCCCCGGTGCCGAGCTGGTGCGTGCCCGCGGCGAGCCAGAACGTCGTGCCGGCCGGAAAGCTCTGGGTGAGCTCGTTCAGGTTCTGCGTCGTGCTGACGGTGACTGCGCCGAGTGGCGCACTGCTCGGTCCGGACAGTGCCGCGGTGTTCCCGCA
>JAWWOY010000918.1:0-3214 GCA_033851195.1 Kribbellaceae bacterium
GCAGCGGCGAGGTTCGCGGGGTCGCGCGAGATGCCGACCACCTTCGCGCCCTCACGAGCCAGGGCTTCGGCGCAGGCCAGCCCGATCCCCTTGCTCGCGCCGGTGACGACCGCCGTACGGCCGGACAACTGCAGATCCACTGGATTGCTCCTCGTTCCGGCTCCATTCGGTGCCTATAGGAGTAGAAAGTGCTGTCTTCCGCCACCGCAGCCTGCTCCGTAGCGTCCCTGTCGAGTCTAGTAACGAGGGAGAAATACGGTGAAGGCAGTGGTACCGGCGGGGCCCGGCAAGGTCGAGCCGCAGTTGGTAGTACGACGGGTGCGGGGGGCGAGGGTCGAGCTCGAAGCAGGCCCCCCGGCAAGATCGTCGGTGGCGCCAGTGAGATGCAGGATGCCGACCAATTCGCAGCCGGCGACCCAGTGGTGACTGTCAGGGCTCGCCGCCCACCTCTCGACATCCCGAGCACGACCTTGCCGACCCCCTGCCTGATCACCTTTCGGGCAGGGCGGGCGCGGTCAACGAGTTCGGTCGGGTTCGTCGGGTCTTGAAATACCGAGTACGATGAGTATCCAGATCGACACTCGCAGTTTCGACGCCCATGCGTCCGGCGCCTCCTCGCGAGGCGCCGGCACAGACGCCGGAGGACCCGTGCCGACCATCAATTCATCTCCCCTCTCGCCAGCCAGGGCCTCCCTGAGGTCCGTACTCCACCATGACCTACCGGCTTCGCTGGTGGTCTTCCTGATAGCCGTACCACTGTCGCTCGGCATCGCCGCGGCTTCCGGTGCGCCTCTGATAGCCGGGCTGGTCGCCGCCGTCATCGGCGGCGTCGTCGCCGGCGCACTCGGCGGATCACCCTTGCAGGTCAGCGGACCTGCCGCCGGTCTCACCGTCGTCGTCGCAGGTCTCGTCAGCCATTACGGCTGGGCCGCGACGGCTGGAATCACTTGTGCAGCAGGGTTTCTGCAGATCCTGCTGGGCGTCACCCGGATAGGGCGGCTCGCGCTGTCACTGTCTCCTGCAGTCGTACACGGCATGCTCGCCGGAATCGGCGTGACGATCGCCTTCCAGCAACTCCACGTCGTTCTCGGCGGTCGGGCCCAGAGCTCGCTGGTCGCCAACCTCGCCGGACTTCCCGACCAGGTGGTGGAGAATCATCCGGCGTCGGTGCTGATCGGCGTGACGACTGTTCTCATCCTGCTGGCCTGGCCGCGGCTGCCGCGGGTCAACGTGGTGCCGGCTCCTTTGGTTGCCGTGGTCACCGTTACCGCGCTCGCGTCGCTGTTCGTGGTGGACGTGACCCGGGTGGTCCTGCCGGACAAACCGCTGGAAGAACTGATCTTCCCGACCATGCCACAGGGCAAGGCACTCGACATCGCGACAGCCGTGCTGACCGTCGCGCTCGTAGCCAGTGTCGAGTCGTTGCTGTCAGCCGTTGCCGTGGACAAGCTTCACCGCGGCCAACGCAGCAACCTGGACCGTGAACTGATCGGGCAGGGGGCCGCCAACGCGCTGTCCGGCGCGCTCGGCGGAATGCCCGTGACCGGCGTGATCGTCCGGAGCTCCACCAATGTCGCCGCCGGCGCCCGGACCCGCGCCTCGGCGATCATGCACGGCGTCTGGATCGCGGCGTTCGTGCTGGCCGCGGGCGCAATGCTCGAGCTGATCCCGATGGCAGCCCTGGCGGGCGTCCTGCTGGTCACCGGGCTCCGGCTGGTCCAGCTCGCCCACATCCGCACGCTGCACCGGCACGACGAACTTCTCGTGTACGTCGTCACCGCTGCCGGAGTCGCCTTCCTCGGTCTGGCCGAGGGCGTGCTCGCCGGTCTCGTGCTGGCACTCGGCCGGGTGCTCTACCGGTTCACGCGGGCCACGGTGACGACCACCGAGGCCGATGGCGTGTGGACCGTCCTGATCCGCGGCACGCTGGTGTTCCTGGGTGTCGCCTCGCTGGTCCGCACTCTGCGCACGATCCCGGTCGGCGCAACAGTCCACCTGAAGCTCCAGGTGGACCATCTCGACCATGCGGCGTCCGAGGCGATCGAAGACTGGCGGCGCAGCCATATCGCTCGCGGCGGCACGGTGGAGGTCGACCGCGAGGTGCACCACCCGGCCCGCTGGTTCACGTCCCGGCACCACCGGCAGACGGCTCCGGTGCAGAGCCAGCGAGCGTCGATACTGCTCGGGATCCGCGAGTTCGAGGCGTCGGCCGAGCAGGTCCGGCCGATGCTGGCTCGACTCGCCGCCGAGGGCCAGCGCCCGACGCAGTTATTCATCACCTGCGCCGATTCCCGGATCGTGCCGAACATGATCACCACCAGCGGCCCGGGCGACCAGTTCTGCGTGCGGAACGTGGGCAACCTCGTCCCGCCGTACGGGTCGAACAGCAACTCGGTCGACGCAGCCGTCGAGTACGCGGTCGAGGTTCTCGGCGTTGCGTCGATCGTGGTCTGCGGCCACTCACATTGCGGTGCCACCAGCGCCGCGCTCGACGCAGCGTCGACCCAGCGCGGCGCGGGCTTGGAGAGCTGGCTCAAGTACCTCGAGTCCTCGGTACGACGGTCCGCCGAGTGGCCGGACATCATCGACCCGGTGACCGGGGTGAGACTCACCTCGGCGGACAAGCTTGCGGTCACCAACGTGGCGGTCCAGCTGGAGAACCTGCGCAGCTTCGAGTGCGTCCGCCGAGCCGAGCAGGAAGGCCGACTCGAACTGGTCGGCCTCTACTTCGACATCGGCGTGGCAGCGGCCCGTCTGGTCGTCGAGCACGAGCCCTACCTGGTTCGCGCCGACGAGGAGCTGAGCGCCGTCGGGTCACCGGTTGACGCGTGAATCCATCTAGTCGACGAACCTCAGCAGGTCGTTGACCTTGGTCGCGCACTGGCCGGAGATGGCGTGGGCCGTCTCCGGCCGGCGATCACGACGAGGGTCGGCACGGTGATCGAGCGGAACTGGTCGTACTCCGCCGATCAGACACTGGAACTCCTTGATCGCCGCCCGGCCAGGTTGGGCCTGAGCGGGTGCACCGGTTCTGCTCGCCGGTCGTTGCCGTGAGCAACCAGCCCAGGAGCCCAGAATCAGAAGCCTGCCTTGCGTATTACAGGCGCCCACACCTTGTTCAGGCAGGCCACAGTCTGCGTGTCATAGGCCCGTACGGCGGGCATCGCGGTCGGCCTGGCCGACGGTTCCTTGCATTTGGACGCGGGGATCTGCC
>JAWWOY010000919.1:0-5992 GCA_033851195.1 Kribbellaceae bacterium
CTCCCCAGAGTTCGATCGGCCATTGCGGCAATCCGGGCGGCCTTGTGGGCGCGCTCCGACAAGCAGGCCGCGCTCGTTCTGGCGATGTGCGTGCAGCAGCGGATCGCAGCGGTTCCCGAGCTGACCGAAGCCTTCGCCTCCATCCGTCGGCATCGTCGGCGGAGCCTGATCAAGACGATCCTTGCCGATCTGTCGAACGGCGTGCACTCGATCGGCGAGCTGGAGTTCGCCCGACTGTGCCGCGACTTCGGACTACCCGAGCCGGATCGTCAGGCCCGTCGCGTCGGTCCCAACGGAGTGATCTACCTGGATTCGGAGTGGTCGGCGTACGAGGTGATCGTGGAGATCGAGGGGGTTCACCACCTCGAACCGGGCCAGGCCCTCGCTGACACGAGCCGGCAGAACGAGTTAACGATCGAGAACGGCCGTGTCCTCCGGATCCCCGTCATCGGCCTCCGCGTGGAGCCCCAGCTGTATCTCACCCAACTCACCCGCCTGCTCCGGTCCGCCGGCTGGAAGGGATAAGCCCTCACTACGTCCGAAGAACCTTGCGCTATAGCGCAAGGTTCTTCGGACGTAAGGTTTAGTACCAGCCCTTGGCTACTGAGTGGGCCCAGGCGTTGCAGGGGCTGCTGTAGGTGACTTCGATGTAGTCGAGGCCCCACTTGATCTGAGTGACCGGGTTCGTCTGCCAGTCGGAGCCGTAGGACGCCATCCGGTTGCCGGGCAGAGCCTGCGGGATGCCGTAGGCGCTGGACGAAGGGTTGTCCGCGTTGACCTTCCACTGGGACTCCTTGGTCCAGAGCTTGTCCAGGCAACTGAACTGATCGCTCGCCCAACCGTGGTCGCCGAGCAGGTTGAGAGCGACCTCCTTCGGGGTGCCCAGGAGTTTCTTGCGCGCCGCGTCTCGGCTGGCCCGCTCCTTGCGGGAGTCGTTGGTGGTCTTGACCAGCGCCTGGTAGCGGGCCAGCGCGGCGTTCTTCGCCTTGAGGCGGAGTTCGGCCTGGTCCTGCGACTGCTTCCGGGCGGCTACGACGGCTTCGATCTGATTTCGGAGGGTGATGACTTCCTGGGCCTGCTGCTCGGCTGAAAGCGGCGTGGGCGACGCCTTCGCCTTCTTCGCCTTCTCGCCGTTCAGCGCGGCGAGTTCGGCGCGGCCGGTCACCGGGTCGGAGGCCGCGTTACTACCGGGGGGGCTGAAGAGGTCGAGACCTGCCACGACGGAGACCACAACGATCCCGCTGACCGCGAGGACCGCGAAGGAGCGCTTCGCTTTCATCTGTCCTTCCGAGAATCCCGACCCCCGTCGGATGCAACAGGAACATACTTTGGCCTAAACGAACCCTGATCACAAGAACGTCACGAAAACGGTGCGGCCACTTGGCGTGTGGCCGCACCGGGTACCGCGAAACCCTTACTAGGCTTTTACAGTTGGACGTCTTCCAGCATCTCCGTGACCAACGCCGCGATCGGCGAGCGCTCCGACCTGGTCAGCGTGACGTGGGCGAACAGCGGGTGGCCCTTGAGCTTCTCCACCACCGCGACCACGCCGTCATGCCGGCCGACCCGCAGGTTGTCCCGTTGGGCCACGTCGTGGGTGAGCACCACCCGCGAGTTGGCGCCGATCCGGGACAGCACGGTCAGCAGGACGTTGCGCTCCAGCGACTGGGCCTCGTCCACGATCACGAACGCATCGTGCAGCGACCGGCCGCGGATGTGGGTCAGCGGCAGCACCTCGAGCATGCCGCGGTCCATCACCTCTTCGATCACGTCACCGCTGGTGAGCGCCCCCAGGGTGTCGTGCACGGCCTGGGCCCACGGCTGCATCTTCTCCGACTCCGAGCCAGGCAGGTAACCCAACTCCTGGCCGCCGACGGCGAACAGGGGCCGGAACACGACGACCTTCTTGTGCTGGCGCCGCTCCATCACCGACTCCAGGCCGGCGCACAGGGCCAGCGCCGACTTACCGGTACCTGCCCGGCCGCCGAGCGAGATGATGCCGACGTCCGGGTCCAGCAGCAGGTCGAGCGCGACCCTCTGCTCGGCGGACCGGCCACGGATCCCGAAGGCCTCCCGGTCGCCGCGGACCAGCCGGATCCGCTTGTCCGGCATCACCCGACCGAGCGCACTACCCCGCTCCGAGAGCAGCACCAGCCCGGTGTGGGTCGGAAACTCCCGCCCCTCCGGAATGTCCAGCACACCCTCGTCGTACAGGGCGTCCACGTCACTGGTGGGAAGCTCCAGCTCGCCCATCCCGGTCCAGCCCGACTCCAGCGCGAGCTCGGCCCGGTACTCCTCGGCCATCAGGCCGCAGGCCGACGCCTTGACCCGCATCGGCAGGTCCTTGGAGACGAGCGTGACGTCCTTGCCCTCGGACTTGAAGTTGCAGGCCACCGCGAGGATGCGGCTGTCGTTGTCGCCGAGCCGGAAACCGGCCGGCAGGCTCTCCGGGTCGGTGTGGTTCAGCTCGACCCGGATCGTGCCACCCTTCTCCCCCACTGGCAGGGGTGCGTCCAGCCGTCCGTGCTGGATCCGGAGCTCGTCCATCAATCGCAGCGCAGTGCGGGCGAAGTAGCCGAGTTCGGGATGGTGTCGTTTGCCCTCCAGTTCGGTGATGACGACCACCGGCACCACGACCTCGTGCTCGTCGAACCGCAGTAACGCGTGCGGGTCGGAGAGGAGCACGGACGTGTCCAGCACGAAGGTTCGCTGGGCCGGGGTGGATGAGGTGCTAGACGTCTTGGCGTGGGTGGCAGCCATGTCGCTCGTCCTCTCGGGCCGCGACGTGCACCACGCCCGGCCCACCAGTGTTAGGTGATGGACCGGGAGCTGGCCCGGAGGTCTGGTGCAGACCCCCTCCAGACGCACACCGCAGCGGCGTACGCAGAAACCAGCGAGAAAGACAGCGCCGAGACCTCAGGTCTCGGGCACTCCGATCTGCCCCTCATAGGGCTACCGGTGAGCAGTCAAATCTCATCTGATCGGGCCTCCCGGACAGCCGGCTTCCCCTTCGACCGTCACTAAGGACTGTAGGACCGTCCCGCAAACGCCGCAGCCCGACACGCGAGGCCGCGGGGTTAACGGCTTGTTACACCTTTCTCCTGCTTTCCCCCCGCCGGGGGACGCCGTTAGCTCGCCGGAGGGAGCCGGTACGACGGCTCGCGGCCGCAGGCTGGACCCGTCGAATCCAGCGGGAGGTCCGGGATGGGAATCAGGCGGAACTGGCCGGTCTGGTGCGGATATCTAGCAGCCGCCTGGGCCTTGGCGTACGGCGTACTGGGGGTCTACTGGGCGGCAGGGGGTGGGGGCTACCCGTTCGCCAAGGTGGATGACGACCACACGACGGCCTCGCTGCTTGAGGGCGCGCCGGTGGATGTCGTCGCGCGGGCGATGGCGGTTGTCGGCCTGGCAGGCGCGGTGATCGCGGTGCTCATGACCAGGCGGGAGCCTTCTGGCTGGAGCAGGCGCCCGCTGCTGATATTCGCCTCGGTTCTGGCGATCACGCTGGCGCTGTTGATCCCCGATTACACGCTGCTCGCCATAGTCGCCCTGTCACCCGCGCTGCTGGTGTTCACGTTCACCGGCGTACCAGGCGGCCAGGACGGCGTCGGCGACATCCTCTACTGGCACCGGGTGAACCTCGTGCTGATGTTCGTCGGCGGTCTGCTCTGGGCCCTCACCGCCATCGCCTACTACCGGCGAGCGCGGCGCGCCTGCTCCAGTTGCGGCCGCGACGGCCACCCAGCCGGCCACTGGACGACCCCGGCTGGAGCACTGCGCTGGGGCCGCTGGGCCGTGGCTGGCGCGGTGATCGCGAACATCCCGTACGAGTTCACCCGGGTCGCCTGGTATTTCGGCTGGCCGCTGGGCATCACCGAAGAGTTCCACCAAATGATGGTCGACACCCCCGGCATGCTCGAGATAGGTCTGGCGATGGCTGCACTCGGCATCGGCGGCAGCATCCTGACCCATGGCCTGGTGCACCGGTGGGGCGAGATCTACCCGCGCTGGATCTGGTTCAAAGCCGGCCAGCGGGTGCCGCCGTCCCGGGCGATCGTGCCCGCCTCAGTCGTGGCGGTGGTGCTGATCCCGGCTGGGCTGATGAACCTGCGGCTGCCGGGCGACAACTCCGGCTCCGAATGGGGCCTGGCCGGGCCCGGCATACTGTGGGTCGCCTGGGGCGCCGCACTTGGCGCAGCCACCTACGCCTACTACCTACGACGCCGTACGACGTGCCGCCGGTGCGGACGTGGTACTGAGCCCTCGGTGCTCACGTCCCGAACCGGCGCTCCCGCTGGGCGTAGCTCCGGACCGCGCGAAGGAAGTCCACATGCCGGAAGTCCGGCCAGAGCGCCTCGCAGAAGTAGAACTCGCTCAGCGCGCTCTGCCAGAGCAGGAAGCCCCCCAGCCGCTGCTCCCCCGACGTACGGATGACGAGGTCGGGGTCCGGCTGGCCCTTGGTGTAGAGGTGTTCGGCGATGTGCTCGACGTCGACCCGCTCGGCCACTTCCTCGATCGAGAGGCCCTTCGCGGCTTCCTCGAGCAACAGCGAGCGGACCGCGTCCGCCAGTTCCCGGCGGCCGCCGTACCCGACCGCGACGTTGACCAGCATGCCGTCGACGGTCTGGGTGGCCGTCTCGGCGCCCTTCAGCACCTCGGCGGTGGCCGACGGCAAGAGATCCAGTGCTCCGACCGGGTGGATCCGCCAGCGGCCGATCGAGGTAAGCTCCGCCACCGTTTGCTCGATGATCCGCAGCAGCGGCTCCAGCTCCTCGGTCGGCCGGCTCAGGTTGTCGGTGGAAAGCATCCAGACGGTGACGACCTTCACGCCGACCTCGTCGCACCACTCCAGGAACTCGGAGATCTTGTCCGCGCCGGCCTCGTGCCCGCGTGACACCGGGTCACCGACGGCCCGGGCCCAGCGCCGGTTGCCGTCGATGATCACGCCGATGTGGCGCGGGATCCGGTCCGGTGTGAACGATTGCGCCAGCCTGCGCTCGTACAGGCCGTAAACCGCGCTACGCAGTCGTTGTTTGCCAGGTGTCCGCATGGGCAGATGTTCTCCTCGTCAAGCTCGCCTCCGAGGTTAGTCCAGTTTCCTGCTCCCCCGGGCAACCGAACCGACATCGAACTTTTCCGGGACTTTGTTCGTCTGAACTGGTGCGGAGCCGTGCGCCCGGTGATGTGCCCTACATTCACCCGTCGGTCCATTGGAACCTACGGGTGCGTAGGTTACGGTTTTCGTAAGTATTCACCGGCGCTCGAGAGGATGGCGATGACGGCCAAGACCGTGACCACCGGCCCGCCCCCCGAAGCGGGCCACCGGGTGACCGCCTTCGGGCCGCTCAAGCCCAAGCTTCGCGGCTGGCTGCACGCCGGCACCTTCCCGTTCGCCACCGCCGCCGGCATCGTGCTGATCTGCCTGGCTCCGAGCGCGAGTGGCCGTTGGGCCGCCGCGGTCTACACGCTCGCCTCGATGCTGCTGTTCGGCATCTCGGCGCTCTACCACCGGTTCTACTGGGGCAAGACCGGCGAGGCGATCCTGCGCCGGCTGGATCACAGCAACATCTTCCTCTTGATCGCCGGCACCTACACTCCGCTGGGCGTGATGCTGCTGCGTGGGCCGGACCGGATCCTGCTGTTGAGCGTGGTCTGGGCCGGTGCCCTGCTGGGCATCCTGTTCAGAATCTTCTGGGTGCACGCGCCACGCTGGCTCTACACGCCGATCTACCTTGCGCTCGGCTGGGTGTCGATCTTCTGGATGGGCGACTTCTACCACCACGGCGGCGCCTCGGTGGTCACCCTGCTCGCGATCGGCGGCGGTCTCTACTCGATCGGCGCGGTCGTCTACGCGACGAAGAAGCCCAACCCGTCACCACTGTGGTTCGGCTTCCACGAGATCTTTCACGCCTGCACGGTGGCGGCCTTCATCTGCCACTACGTCGCCGTCAGCATCGCCACCTACCGAGCAGGCTGAGCCTCGGCTCAAGCG
>JAWWOY010000923.1:0-5268 GCA_033851195.1 Kribbellaceae bacterium
ACTCCACCGAGCTGACCAAACGGCCATGGGACGCGGACGAACTCGTCGCCGCGGTCGGCCTGACCGAGCACGCGAACAAGAAGATCAGGATGCTCTCGGGTGGGCAGCGGCGCAGGCTGGATGTTGCGATCGGCATCGTCGGCCGCCCAGAGCTGCTGTTCCTCGACGAGCCCACCGCCGGGTTCGACCCGGAGGCCCGCCACGAGTTCCACGACCTCGTACGCCGGCTTGCCGAAGAACACGAGACCACAATCCTGCTCACCACCCACGATCTGAACGAGGCGGAGAAGCTCGCCGACCGCATCCTGATCCTCAACGGTGGGCGGATCGTCGCGGACGGCACCGCGGAGGAGCTCGCTCAGCGGATAGCAGGCGAGGACCAGGTGCGCTGGACGCACGAGGGAGCGCACTTCGTGCAGTCGACTCATGAGTCCACGAAGTTCGTGTTCGACTTGTTCAAGCAGTACGGCGAGGCGATCTCCGATCTCGAGGTCCGCAGGTCATCGCTGGAAGACACCTATCTGGCGCTGGTACAGCAGGCCGAATCCGGTCAGAACCCAGCAGTGCTGGAAGAGGTGGCCCGATGAACCCGACTGCTACAGCGCTGCGTGCCGGCTGGTCCCGCGGCCTGATCGAGCTGAGGCAATCGTTCACCAACGGCGCGGAGCTGTGGGGCCACTTCTTCTGGCCGGTGTTGATGGTGATCGCCACGTTCTTCCTGCGCGACGTCTCCTTCGGGGGCAGCGGATTCCTGCTCGGCACCCTTGTCCTGCCAAGCATCCTCGGCATGAACGTCGCGCTCGGCATGATCAGCATGAGCCAGCAACTCACCGCCGACCGGGAAGATGGCACTCTGCTGCGCGCGAAGGCGACTCCGAACGGAATGCTGGGCTACCTGGCCGGCAAGATCGTGTCGGTGTCCGGCAGCCTGGTCGCCGACCTGGCGATCTTTCTGATCCCCGCCATGTTCATCATTCCTGGTCTCGCCATCAGCAGCCTGAGTTCCTGGCTGACCCTCACCTGGGTGTTGGCGCTGGGGATGGTGGCAGCCTTGCCGATCGGCGCGGTGCTGGGATCGGCGTTCACCAGCGCGCGCAGTCAGGGACTGATCACCCTCCCGATACTGGGCTTGATCGCGATCTCCGGGATCTTCTACCCGATCGCGTCGCTGCCGGATTGGCTGCAGTGGATCGCCCAGCTCTTCCCGATCTACTGGCTCGGCCTCGGCATGCGGTCAGCCCTGCTGCCGGGTAGCGCGGTCAGCGTCGAGCTCGGCGAGTCCTGGCGACACCTGGAAACCATTGGAGTGCTTGGGGTCTGGGCCGTGGTCGGGCTGGTCCTGGCACCGGTCGTGCTACGCCGGATGGCACGCCGGGAGTCGGGATCGAGCATGGCCAAGCGCCGCGAGAAGGCGCTGCAGCGGGTCGGCTGAGCGGCGTACGGCTAGTCTCAGGCAATATGAAGGTCTGGGACCTGGCCATCGTCGGTGCTGGCCCGGCCGGAACAGCGGCGGCTCTTGGAGCTCTCCGGACGCGGCCGGACTTGTCCGTTGCGCTCATCGACCAAGCTGACTTCCCACGTGACAAGGCGTGCGGCGACGGCATCGCGCCGCATGTCCTTGACCTTCTGAACGACGTGGGTGTCACCGGTCTGCTGGACGACTGGGTCCCGGTGAGCGAGCTGCGGCTGGAATATGGAGACTTCAAGGTCGCCCGCACCGTACGCCGGCCCGCCTGGGTCGTGCCGCGCTCGGTCTTCGACGAGCGCCTCGTCAGCAGAGCGCTGGACGCCGGTGCTCGGCTGGTTCGGCACCGGGTCCGCCACCTCGCCGTCGGTCCCGAGTCGGTCTGCCTCGACGGGGCCATTACCGCGAGGGTCGTGGTGGGGGCCGATGGCGCCCATTCGCGGGTCCGTGCTGCCACTGGCCTTGGTGATCCGTCGATGGCGCTCGCGCTGCGTGGCTACGCTCCGACGCAACCAAGCCGCCGGGGTGCACAGGTCATCGTCTTCGGCAAGAGTCGGCAGCCGTCGTACGCCTGGTCCTTCGACCGTGGCGACGGACTCGCGAATGTCGGTTACGGAGAGGTTCTGTCCGACCCGAGTCAGCGCCCGTCACGGTCACTTCTGCTTGCACAGCTCGAGGAGCTCCTGCCAGGAGCCACCGCCGGTGCGACCGACTGGCGAGGGCACCACCTACCGCTGTCGACCTGGAGATGGCAGCACCCTGATGGTCGAGTGCTTCTTGCAGGTGACGCTGCCGGTTTGGTCAATCCATTGACCGGAGAGGGCATTTACTACGCCGTCGCAACGGGCCTGATCGCGGGCCGAACAGCGGCAGCGGCCACCGACGGGCGCCGGCTGGGGCGGACCTATCGCCGAGCCGTCCGTTCGTACCTGGCCGGCCACCTCAGGCACACCGCAGTCACAGCGAGACTCGTTGGCGCCAGCCGGATTCTCGAGGCGGGCATGCTGGCGGCGGCCGGCGATCAACGAGTGTTCGACGACTTAGTGGAGATGGGACTAGGCCGCGGCCGGATCACCTCGCCGGTCGTACGGGGTCTGCTGAGTGCTGCCTACGTCGCCGAGAACAAAGCCCCGTAGCCGCGGGGCATCGTATGCGACTTGGCCGCCCGTAGCGTGCCCCAGAGAAGCACCTGGTTGGCAGTCAGGACTGGTCGCCCCAGGTCCTCCTCGAGCGCTGCGATCACGCCAACGCTCCGGAAGCCGTTGCCTCCGATGAACACAGCATCGGCCTCGTCTGGTGTGTGCGTGACGATCCAGTCGTACAGCTCGGGCGGGTTGATGCTCCGCTGACTGCTCGGGAGGCCACAAGGCGCGTGGAAAACAACGTCGAAGTCCTGCGACCTGAAGTACTCGGCCCCCAGTCGGTTGAGCTCGGTACCGAACCAAGGAGGGTCGAAAAGCGCGATCCTCCGAGCGTCCAGGGCACGGAGACCGGCGACTGCGGAAGCGCATGTTGCGACAACCGGCATGCCCGCGCTGCGCTTCAGCAATCTGTCGACGAGCTTCCTCTCACCGTCGGCTCCGGTGACATAGGACGAGCTCGTGAAACCGATTCCGATAGCCGCGACCGGCGCAGCAGCGAGCAACGAGACAGCCTCGTCGATATGCGGCGGCTGGACGAATGCCTGCACTGGTGCCAGCGGAATGGTGGGATCCATGGCTCCGCGGGCTGCCATGGCTCCGAATGGCACCCGCGCCGCGTGGATACGAATCCCTTCCGGCGCCATGGCCTGAAGCTCCGACTCCGGCCCGACGTCAGCGTGGGGTGTCAGAACTCCGATCCGGCGGCGTACATCCCAACCGTCCGGCTGCCACATGGGGCCTCCCGCTCATCACCCGTGCCACCAAGCTCGAGATCTCTGCATCACATCACGATTGTGATGCAGAGGACCAGGATGTTCATCTGAATCGATTGTCAACTAACGCCAGGCGGCGGAGCCTCGGTCACGTTGGTCGCGGCGACCGCCCGCCAACCCTCCTGGTCGCGTCGGGTCGGCATCGTCGATGAACAAGTCGCCGAGTGCCTCGGCATTCTGTGCATTCAATGTCTCGGCGAAGGCATCTGGGGGGCCAGCGTGAACAGGCGAACGTGGATGCCGTCAGGGTCGGGCACGTCGACGGCAAGTCCGACGCGGCCGCGCAAGGTGGGCCCGTAGGTGATGTCGAGTTCACGTAGCCGCGCGAGGACGATGTCGAGATCTTGGGGAGTGCCGAGACTGAGAGCTACGGCGTCGAAGCCGACGAGCGCGGCCGCCCGGGCGGGGTCCTGACGCAGCGCGATGCCGATGCCTGTGATGGGATGGGCGAGCCCGACGCCGGCGAGTCTGCCATCTTCGTGAAATTCCTGGGTGACTTCGAGTTCGAAGGCGCGGCAGTACCAGTCGCGACTCACGATCACAGCACTGACCGGAATCTTGACGTGGTGGACTGCGCTGACCTGCCCGCAGCTCCAATCGTGCTGGACGATGACTCGTTCGCGGTGGGCATGTTGGGCGTGGTCGCGAACGAAGGTCTGGTGGCGCTCGTTGGCGACGTAGCGGCGGGCAGCATCGAAGTCGGCGAAGTCCAGCACCGCGACGAAGTCGTGGTTGCCGTCGAAGTGGCCGGCATCGTCGCCGAAGGTGAGTTGTTGGAGCTCAGGGATATTGCGCAGGGACGCGAGGGCGTCCCGGAACCCCTGCTTGCGGTGCTCCTCCAACTCGTCTCGCCATCGGTAGGCGACGACCTGGCGGAACACTTCAGACGCCCAGAGCGTGAACGATACACATGACAGTGATTCTCCTACCGTTAATCTAACGAATAGTGAGAGGGTAGACTGAAGGCATGATGGAGGTCAAGCGCCGCTACCAGTCCGCGTTGCGCGCCCGGCAGGCGGCGGAGACACGCGCGGCTGTTCTGACAGCCGCCCGGGAGTTGTTCCTCGAGCAGGGCTACGGCGCAACGACTCTCGAGCAGGTCGCCGCTCGCGCAGGAGTGAGCAAGCCGACGGTCTTCACCGCGGTGGGCAACAAACAAGCGTTGCTCAAGACGGTGCGCGACGTCGCGATGGCCGGTGATGATGAACCGATCACGGTCGGGCATCGCCCGAGCGTCCAGTTGGCCCGCGACGCAGGCGATGCGCACAGCGCTCTGGAGCACATCACCGCGCACATCACCGCAATCGCGACCCGGTACGCCGCCCTGCACGAGATCCTGCGCGGGGCCGCGGCCACGGGCGAGCCCGAACTACGCGACCTATGGCTCGCCAGCGATCAGCAGCGCCACGAGGGCGCCAAGATCTTCGTCCAGATCCTTCTCGACAAGGGCCCGCTCCGCTCAGGCCTCGACGCCAACCTCGCGGCGGACCTGCTCGACCACTTCATGGATCCCAGCGGATACAGGCACTTCGTTCACAACAGGGGCTGGCCTGCAGCGCGCTACCAACGCTGGCTCGCTGAGACCCTCACCGAACAACTGCTCCCCGGACCGCACCACCTCTGAGCCGACCGCAACCCTGGTGCGCCGTACGCTCGAGGGTTTCAATCGAGTAGGGGGCCGACGCTCGCAGGTGTCCACACACTGTCGTACTGAGCGACGATGCGGCGTAGGGCCCGACTTGGAGGCGAAGCATGAGCGATCGGGACGACTTCTTGGGGTGGGTCGGGTCTCGTCTCAGGGACGCGGAGGTAGCGCTGCACAACGGAGACGCGGCGCCTCGGTCGGCCATTTGGTCAAGCAAAGATCCGGTCACGGTACATGGCGCGT
>JAWWOY010000926.1:0-2814 GCA_033851195.1 Kribbellaceae bacterium
CCGGCCGGTATGCCTGGAGCTGGTCGGCGAGGAGTACCAAGGTCTTGCTGACATGGCTGGAGATGCCGATCTCCCAGTTGAACCAGTTGCCGTAGTAACCCCTGGACTGGTCGCCGTAGTAGTTCTCATGCAACCACACCAACCCGTCGATGACCCGGCGCTGCACGGCAACGTTCCCTTGCAGATCGGACGCGATGCCGCCCGGCCGCCGGGTGGCGAGCGCGATCTCGTAGAGATGCTGGTACGACGAGGTCAGGTTCGGGTCACTGGTACCGAGTGGCAGCCCGGCGAAGAGCTGACCCGCGCCGGCCGTGTTCATTGCCGATAGCCAGGTCCGGGCGGTCTGGTCGATGGCGGCCAGCTTGGCTGCAACTTCCGGCCGGGCATTGGATTCAGCTGTGCCGGCGAAGATCGCCACCGTGTTGGCCAGCAGCCGGGTGATGTCGGTGCCGGTATCGGCGCTCGCAAACTGTGGTTTGACCGCGGTCAGCAGAGCAGCGGCTGGCACGAACGACAGCAGGCGGCGGCGGGTGATGTCCACTGGTACTCCCAGGCGGAAGGGGAAAACCTCACCGCAGGAGTGAAACAGACGTAACTATGTCACGGCAACGCGACAGCGCCATCACCCTCGAAGATGCGCGCGCCACTGCTCGTGAATCCTTGACAACCGGGGCGACGTCCGGCGGCAGTCGAGTGAGCTAGAACCGCTGGCTGACAAGGTGCCCGACCGGATGCGGGATCGAGTGGGAGATCCGCCGTACCGAGGGATCAACATGGCCGGACGCCCAGCTAGGCAGTAGTCGCCCCTCGCCATCCCGGAGCCCGACAGCCAAGCGGGCGGCCACACAAGCCGCTGGACCTCTGCCTAGCTGGGCGTCCGACCGGCCGCCGGCGCGTCGCGCCCGCCTCGCCTCCTCTGTTCCAGCCGATCGCTCAACCACGCTGGAACAGAGGGGATGTATCCCACATGTATCCCGCATTCCTGACGCCCGGGCCTGCTCACAACACACCGCCCGCCGCAGTTCGGTAGGCACCGCGAGACCCGGGCATCGCGGGACGCTCGTTGAACCGTCAGATGCCGAGGAAGCGCGTCAGCGCCCGTCGCGACGCCGCCAATGGGTGACCCGCGTCGAATTCGAGCACGGAGATCTCGCGAGTCATGGCGGCAAGCAGTTGTGCCGCGGCTTCGGGGTCGTCCCACCCCATGGCTTTGAGGTCGGGCACACCCGCTTCTGCGAGGCGTTCGCGTCGTGCGGCCATCGAGCCTTGCCCGGTCGGATCTGAGCGAACCTCAAGCGAGAGTGCCTTGACGCCTCTGTTTTCAAGGGAGACATCGAGGTATGCCTCGGATCCCCGGAAGATGCGTTCAGCGCCGGCTGGCAGGCCAGCGACGGCCCGCTCGACGGCGGCCTGCACCCGCTCGTGGAAGCGCGCGTGCATCGCGTCGACGAAAGCGGCACGGTCCTTGAAGTGCACGTAGAAGGTTCCCTTGGCCACTCCAGCCCGAGCGACGACCATGTTCACGCTGACGCCGGCGAGACCGTGCTCCTCGGCGAGTGCGGCGCCTGCGTCGAGCAGCGACGCGCGGGTCTGGGCCGCGCCGGACGGCTGAGCGTCTTCTGTCATTTGGTCCTCAGTGTATGTGTGCGGACCCAGCCTACAGAGGTGACCGACCGGTCGGTCACCTCTGTTAGGCTGGCTTCATGCTTACGTTTTCGACATCCCCTGGCCCGATCGCCTACGACTCCACGGGACACGGCGACTCGATCGTGTTCCTCCCTAGCGGCGGACACGACCACCACGACTACGACGAACTCCGCAATCTGCTCCCCGATCGGTTCCGGAGTATCAGCCTCGACTGGCCCGGGCACGGAGAGACGCCGGCCTGGCCGGGGCCGACCAACGAAGTGCAGCTCACCGGCGCGGTGCAAGAGCTGCTCGAATCGCTGTGCCCGGACGGTGCGGTGCTGGTCGGCAACTCCATCGGGGGCAACGTCGCAGCACGGATCGCGATCACGCGGCCGGATCTCGTCAAGGGCCTGATGGTCATCGACGGCGGGGGTTTTGAGGGATCACAGCTCCCCGGGCGCGTGTTCTGCTCGCTGATGAGCCACCCCGCCTTCGTACGCCGCATCTATCCCCTGTTCTCGAAGGCGTACATGCGGCCGACTACGGAAGCCGACAACCGCGCACGCGCGAGTGCGATCGCCATCACGCGAACACCGACGGGCGTCAAGGTCGTGAGCGAGATGTGGCACAGCTTCAACCTCCCCGAGCACGATCTTCGGGCACAGGCATCCCAGATCAGCGCTCCCACCGTCCTTGTCTGGGGACGCCGCGACCCGGTGCTGCCCATCCGGGCCGGGGAAACGGCCAACGAACTCATCCCCGGGTCGAAGCTCGTTGTCGTCGACAGCGGCCACCTGCCGCACACGACCAAACCCGCCGCCGTGGCCGAGGAACTCACATCCCTCGCTGACTCAGCATTTGGCACCGGCAAGCCGGTCGGCGAGACGCAGCCAACATCCCTTCTTGGAAAGGACGTACAGCGATGAAGGCTGCACTGATCGAGGTCGTCGGTGGCGCGCCCCACCTAGAAACGCTCGGCGACCCATCGCCCACCGGCGACGACCAGGTCTTGATCAAGGTGGAGGCGGCCGCGCTCAACGCGATCGACCTGTACATCGCCGCGGGTCACCACCGTGCCGGGTTGCCGCAGCTTCCGTACGTTTCTGGCATAGAGACGGTCGGCACGATCATCGAAGGACCCGACCGGGGGACGCGAGTGCGGGCCGCGGCAAAGAGCCGTTCGGC
>JAWWOY010000932.1:0-4978 GCA_033851195.1 Kribbellaceae bacterium
GTCGTGATCACCCGAGCTGTCGCACCGATCCCGATGGCGACGGCGCGATGGCTGTCATTGGTCGCTGTCCAGGCCTCATGGACCCGGGAGAGCAGGAAGACCTCGTAGTCCATCGAGAGCCCGAACACGATCGCGAACATGAGCATCGGCACGAAAGACGGGATGGGGACGTTCTCCTCGATACCCACCAGCGACGATCCCCAGCCCCATTGGAAGACGGCAACAATGACGCCGTACGCCGCCCCGACGGACAGCAGGTTGAGGAGCGCGGCTTTGATCCCGATGGCGAGCGACCTGAACGCGACCGTCAGCAGGATGAGTGCCAGCAGCACCACGGCGCCGATCAGCCACAGCATTCGCCCGGCGATCTTCTCGGTGAAATCGACGTACCCGGCGGTGGTGCCGACCAGGTACGTCTGTTCGTGCTGGCCTGCTAGCACGTCATTGCGGATCCGGTTGACGAGGTCCTCAGTCTGCGCTGACGACGGTGAGGTGGTCGGGATGACGGTGATGGTGGCCGTTGTCCCGGCACTGTTCGTTGTGGGTGGTTGCACGGCCCCGACACCCGGCGTCTTCTGCAGGGAAGCCGCAAGGTTGGTTAACAGGGTCTGTTTATCGCTCGCGCTCTGGTCCGGGAGCGACACGACGACAGTCAGCGGACCGTTGGCGCCGGGACCGAATGCGTCCGCTACCAGGTCGTACGCCTTCCGGCTTGAATCGGAGGGTGGGTCGGTGCCGGCATCGAGCTGCCCCAGATTGATCGAGAGCAACGGGATGGCCAGGATGAGGAGCAGCAGCACGGCAGTGATGCCGTAGGGCCATGGGCGTTCGCTCACCCGGCGTCCCCACCGCGCGAAGGCGCTCTGCTCGTGCCGGGCGTCGCGCAGCTCACGCTCCTCCGCGCGATGCTCTGCAACGGACTGAGCGTCTTGCAGGTCAGCCTCGAGCTCACTTTCCTCCGCTAGGTGTCGCCGGTCCTTGCGGTTCAGGACCAGCAGTCCCGCCAAGCCGAGGAGGGCCGGGATGAGCGTCAGTGCGGCAACGACCGTGAGCGCGACCACGATGGCCGATGCAAGACCGAGGGCACCGACGAACGGCACCCCTGAGACGTAGAGCCCGAGGATCGCGATGACCACCGTTCCTCCGGCGACCAGGATGGCTGCGCCGGACGTCGACTCCGCCCGACCGATCGACTCCTCGACTGTCATGCCGTTGTCCAGCTGTTCACGGTGGCGGGACACGAGGAAGAGCCCGTAGTCGATCGCGACCCCCAATCCGAGCAGGGTGGCAACCGTCGGGGCCGAGACCGGAAAGTTCTTTGCGGCCGCGAGCAACCCCAGGATGGCGAGACCCCCACCCACACTGAAGACCGCGGATACCAGCGGTAGACCCGCGGCGACGACGGACCGGAACATGAGGAACAGCAACAGCAGTGCCAGCGCGAGGCCGATCGCCTCTGAGAGCGTGTCGTCCGCCTGTTTTCCGATCTGCCCGGCGCCGCCGCCGTACTCCACTTCGAGCCCGGCGGCCCGGGCCGGCTGGACAGCCGCGTCCAGGGAGTGGAGATAGTCCCGGTGGAGGGAAGCCGGAACCACGGAGAAGGAGACCGGGGCGTTGACGACGGTTCCGTCCTTCGAGACATACGGCGACGGCGAGTTCGCCAACGGATCGGTTGCTGCGACCACATCTGGGAGTTTGGCGACGGCTGCCATCGACGTCTTGACAGCGTTCGCCTGGTCGGAAACCTTTCCGGACGTCGCATGGAAGACGATTGATCCCGCGTAACCGCCCTGGTTCGGGAAGTCGTCGTTCAGGACGCTCAAGCCGGCAGAGGACTCACTCCCCGGGACTGTGTAGTCGTTGACATAGGTGCCGCCGAAGGCCGACCGGAGGACGAACAGCCCGACAACGATCAGCAGCCAGGCGCCGATGACGGACCAGTGATGGCGCGCGGCCCCCCGGCCGAGACGATCGAGAAACGCGTGCATAAGGCACCTTCCCCCGGTTGACCAGACCACGGCCGAGCCGTACGCCCAAGATCGACAGTATGCGTGGACGCCCACCGCGACAACCACGGAGCGAGTGCACACACGAACGGAAAACTTTGCGATTGCAGTACGTAGCCTTCGGGCGGTGGTGAGTTGCGGAAGAGTCGAGAACACGCGATCGAGCCCTGCCGCCAGTTCAGATAGACCCCCAGCTGCTCCGGGACGTTCTCGACGTAGGAGTCCGTCACCGTTGCACCGGTCAGCGCTCGCCTGGCGGCCGCACGCATCTCCTACGGGAAGGCTTGAACCCCTTCATCTTCTGCTCCTTGGTCCGCTCAGAGCTGGTCATCCGCGGCAGGTTGAGCTTGGTGTCCTGGACCAGGGCGAGCAGTTGCGCGTCAGTGATGCCCATGTCGTGCACCGGGATGGTGGTGTTGTTGGCGAACAACGGACTGACCGAGGCCGAGACGTATTCGCCGTCCGGCTGGCGGTAGATTACGTCGGCCGTGTCGCCCTGCCGGCCGAGCTGAGCGGTCCGGCCGTTCGGCAACTTGACCGAATGGCAGGTCAGTTCGGCCGGGTGTAGGCACCGCACTTGTAGGGGCCGCGCCTCAGCGAGAGGGCGATCATCCCTTCGCCGGGATGCCCGGGCATCAGGAAGGGGCCGGAGCTGAAGTCGAGGTGCTGCTTGGCCGGATCCAGGTGCGCAGCCAGCGTGGTCTTCAGGAGCTGGTCGATTCTCGTACGCTTTCGAAGGCCCACCCGACTCCGGCCTGAGCCGGGTTGTCATCGAGTCGCATGACGATGCCGTCGTCTCGCGGGTGATCCGCGTCAACTGTCGGAGAGAACGGTTCTTGGATCGACAATGAGGGGCCATGCAAGGCTCGGCTTCAGCAGTCGAACACCGACCAGCAGATGTCGTTGCGCAACCTCTGGTCATCAAGTACGAGCTCGCGGATCGCCTCCGGGAGGTGATCGCGTTGCCACTGGCACTCGTGTCGCCCTGCGGCCTCGCTCAGGCCTTCTGGTGCCGCTCCACGTGCAGCCTTGATCGCGTAGGCGGCCGCACCGAGCTCGTGCGCGGCGACGTGGGCGACGGCCCCGGCCTGGCCGGCGGCGTACGCGGCATTCCGTGCTGCCCCACGCAGGTCTCTGGCTGCCCCCATCGCATGGCCGCCCGCCGCGCGAGCCTGCATCATCTTGACCTCGCCACGCACCCAGGCCCGGGCATGCTCGATCGCTTGGCGCGGTCGCGGGTCTCCGGGCTGGGCCGACTCGAAGAGGCCAAGGACGTGCTCTGCGCACGAGGCAGCCCATAGAGCGAGGAGACGGTGATCCGCATCTGTGAGAGTCCCACCACGGCGGATCGTCACGAAGCGAGGGTCCCTGACTTTCGGGAGGATCATGACTTGCACTCCCTCCTGCGCGCATCGGCGCGACTCTGTGCGGTGTGCCCTGGCGACCGGTCAGCCGCCTGGCGCAGGGAATGGTCCAGAGTGCTCATCAGCTGGGCGACACGATTGCTGCCGCTTGTCGCGGGCGGGTAGCGGCGGAGCACCTCGATGAGCACCGGTGTCGCACGCTGCCGCGACCGTTCCAGCAGGGCATCCCCGATCGCGGGGTCACCGCCCGCCATCAGCTCCCCGATGCGCGCAGCGCTCGCGGAGGCTCGCAGGATGTGGCCAATCTGGCCGGCCTGGGCGATGGGGTGCAGGTATGCGGCCGATGCGGCGTCACCGGCGGATCGCGCGGCCAGTCGCGCGACTTCGGAGGGTCCGGACCGGGCGGCTCGATGAGCATCGAGGGAAGTGACGCGCTGCAATTTCGTCCTGTTGGCACCTTTGATGAACGCCCAGGCCGCGTCGATCGCTGCACGGGGGCGCGGATCATCGGGAACAGCCTGCTCAAAGATCGACAGGACGTCCTCGGCGTGCCGAACCACGTAACGCGCCACGACGCGCAACTCGTCCATCGTGAGGTCGAAGTCTCCGGACACGGTGTGCGTGCTCTGTCCCATGTCCCTGAATCGTATCTTTGAACGCACGGTGGAGACTCTGCAACTAATCCTCGACTCACCTGCGTCGAAAACCCTCAATCGGAGGTCACATGCGGCCCGTGGACCTGGCTCGTCAGCATGGCCTCTCCACGCAGGCGGTCCGCAACTACGAGGACGCCGGCATCATTCCGCCTGCTCACCGTAGCCGGACGGGGTACCGGGACTACACCGCTACTCATGCCGCTGGCCTCGCGGCCTACCTGGCGCTCGTCCCTGCCGTCGGCTACTCGACGAGCCGACGCATCATGCATGCCCTCACCGGCGGCCAGCTCGACGAAGCACTGGAGTACGTCGACGACGGGCACGCGCTCCTGACTCGCGACCGCAACACGCTACGAACCGTCGAAGCGACGCTCTCACATCTAGGAGCCGCCACCCCGGATGCAGCGGCCAGCACTCGGGCGCCGTACAGCATCGGTGAACTCGCCCGCCACCTCGGGCTCAACCCGGCCACCCTGCGCAACTGGGAACGCGCTGGAGTCCTCACCCCACAACGTGACCAGCGCACCGGGCACCGCCAGTACCTCGCGCTGGACGTGCGCGACGCCGAACTGGCGCACCTGCTGCGCCGGGGAGGCCAGACCCTAGGCACCATCGCCACCGTCCTCGGAGAACTCCGCGACGCTGGCAGCCTCGAAGCGCTGGCCAGGACACTGGAAGGGTGGCGGCGCGACCTGACGTCCCGCGGAATGGCCCAGCTGTACGCCGCAAGTCAGCTCTCCACCTACCTCGACGCCTTGGACCGATCCGCGAGAACCGGCTGAGCCCCGAAGTACGACTCGCGACACCCGTGGGTGACGGGTTGACGGAGGATCGTCTTGAGCTTGTCCGCGGACGTGCGGCGGGAATCGCTGAGGTAGACCTCGTGGTGCTTGCCGGTCATCCGCAGCGACTGGGCGGGGATGAACTCGTTGTGCATGGTGTCGAGCACTGG
>JAWWOY010001117.1:0-31379 GCA_033851195.1 Kribbellaceae bacterium
AACGTGTAGTAGACGGTCGGTACCGCCACGCCGGCCTCGTGAGCCACCCCGCTGATCGTCGTACCGAGGTACCCGTTTCGACAGAACAGCTCGTATGCCGCCTTGACCATCCGACGCCGTGTCGCAAGCGTGCGCTCCGCACGGCTGGCAGGGGTGGACATCCGTTCCATCACACGTCACTATAGCGTGACTATAGTGAAATCGGGTGAACAACTCGGGGGTCGGCCATGAAGATCCTGTTCGCATCCATGCCAGCAGACGGGCACTTCAACCCGCTCACCGGCATCGCGGCACATCTGTCGGCAGGTGGGCACGACGTACGCTGGTATGCCGGCCCGCGGTACGGCCGCAAGCTCGACGCGCTCGGCATGAGCCACTTCCCTTACCAGCGCGCTTCGGAGGTCATGGCCGAAGACCTCAACGACCTGTTTCCCGAGCGCGCCGCCCTCAAGGGACCGCGCAGGATCTCGTTCGACCTGGAGAAGTTCTTCGTCGCCAACGTCGACAACCACTTCCAAGACATCGCGGCGATCCGGTCGGAGTTCCCATTCGACGCGCTGGTGTGCGACGGGGCGATGTACGCAGAGAAGCTGATAGCCGAATGCCTGGGCATACCCGTGTTTGCCGTTGGCCTCACGACGGTCATGCCGGACGGCCAGAGCCCGCCGCCGTTCTTCGGGCTGCGCCCCGCCCGCACCATCGTGGGCAGCACTGTGCATCGCGTGGTCCGACGCATGCTCGCCAGCACTATGAAGCCCGGTGTTGTCGCCTACAACGAGATTCTGTCAGGCCATGGCGTCGGACCGATCCCGCTCAACGGATTCCCGCACGCCCCTATGGCCAGCGCGCGGCGGGTCTTCCTGAACGGTTGCCCCGGGCTGGAGTTCCCCGGCTACCGGCCCTTGGGCAACGCGGAGTACGTCGGCCCGCTCGTGCCTGCCCGCGCCCATCGTGCGACCGACGTGGCCGTGCCTCCAGCGGTTCTCCACCCGGCTGCAAGGGTGATCGCGGTTTCCCAGGGAACCGTCGACCACACCGACCCGACGAAGCTGATCGTTCCCGCCTTGGAGGCACTGGCGGACGGGCCGTACGTCGTGGTGGCAACCACCGGCGGCGCCCGCACCGCGGAGCTCCGACAGCGCTTCGCTGCCCGGAACGTCATCGTCGCGGACTTCATCGACTACGAAGTGCTCTTCCCGCATGTGGACGTCTTCGTCACCAACGGCGGCTTCGGCAGCGTGCTCGCCGCCATGCGCCACGGTGTTCCGGTCGTGGCGGCGGGCAAGACCGAGGGAAAGAACGACGTCAACGCGCGGATCGGCCACAACCATCTCGGTATCGACCTCCGGCAGGAGCGCCCGAAGCCGGCCAGTATCCGTGCCGCCGTGGGCCGGGTCCTCGCAGACCCCACATTCTCCGCCCGCGTCGACGCCCTGCGCGTGGAACTGGAGTCCTACGACCCACTGCACCGCATCGAAGCAGCGATCAGCGACGAACTGCGACTTGCACCGCGCTGACACCGGTTCCAGGAGGAGCCCGTGAGAATCTCGCCGCCGAAGTCGCCTGCGGTGATCAGGCCTGCCAGGATCGGGAAATCCAGACAGTGCCGGCGTGGGTCCCGGTCGCCGGTGTTGCTGTGTGCGGCCGCCTTGGCAACGAGGGCGTCGACGAGGCTGGGACGCGGGACTCAGCCTTGACGGAGTGGTCGAGGGGTTCAGGATCTGGCTCTAGCGCGACCCATATGTCGCGACACGCAGGTGGGCCCCGGGGAGGAGTCCGCTGACGTGAACCACGTGCCGGTCACCGTCACGCAGGTCGACGTAGTTGCTGTCGAACCGGGCGCCGGGGTGCGGCGACAGCACGTGGGCGAAGTAGCTGTAGCCGTGCGACGTCATCTCCACTTCCGCCGTCGTCGTGCTCGTCAACCTGACCTGCGCGTCGACCACGCCGGCGAGCGGCAGGTCCTTGAGGAAACCGAAGAACAAGCGGTTCGGTGCGACGTCTCCGTCGGGACAAGACACCCAGGCGTACTGGTCGACGGCGGGGACGATCGGGCTGGTCCAGACGCAGCCCGACGTGTAAGCGCCCGCGACGACCGAGATCTGCTCGTGCAGCTGCAACTTCCCCGTGAACGTCGACACCTCGACCGTGAGGTCGAGCGGCACGTCGCGGGCGGCGGAGTTCGTGATCCACAGCTCAAGGCCCGCCTCGGTGACGGTGAACGTGGCGATCACTGGCTGGTAGGCGCGCTGCAGGAAGTAGTAGCCGGCCTTGGCCACCAGGTCGTGGTCGACGACGGACCAGCTGAAGCCGGGCCACACGTCGTTGAACTGCCACACCAGCGTCCCGCCGCAGCGCGGCTGACGACGGCGGTAGTGCTCGACGCCGAACTTCAGCCCCTCGGCTTGGCAGGCCATCGAGAAGTCGATGTACTCGGCCATCGTCTGCGGGATGCCGGTCTCCCGCTCCATCAGGGCGTACCCCTTGTCCTTGGGGGTGTCCTTGTTGCGCTGGTCGAAGACCTCGTTGCGCAGTTCGAGCGAGGCGGGCAGGGTCCATCGCTCGAGCGTCGACAGCTCAGGAGCGGCGTGGATGCCGAACTCGCTGATGAAGGTGCCCTCGTCGTGGGCGTACCGGTGGAAGTGGACCGCTTCGCCGCGGGTCGCGAAGTCGGTGGGTCCGCCCGCCCCGATAGGGATGCCGTGCCAGACCTCCCAGGCGTGCCGGTCGCCGTCGCTCACGCCGTTGACGAGCTCGCCCTCGGTCTCCCCCCAGGGGCTGCCGGGCCAGTACGGAGTGGCGGGGTCGTGAGCCGCAACGACAGCAGGGAGCAGCTCGTGGAAGTACGACCAGCCCCAGTTGCCGGGCTCGACGTTGCCGTTGGTCAGCTCGTGGATCGCCTGCACCTCGTTGTTACCGCACCACAGCGCGAGCGACGCGTGGTTGCGCAGCCGGCGTACCTGGTGAACGGCCTCGAGTTCCACCTCGGCGGTGAGCTCCGGCTTGTCGCTGGGGTAGTCGAAGCAGGCGAACATGAAGTCCTGCCAGATGAGAATCCCCAGCTCGTCGCAGGTGTCGTAGAAGGCGTGCGGCTCGTAGATCCCACCACCCCACACCCTGATCATGTTCATCTTGCCGACGTGGGCGAGCGAGACGAGGGCGCGGTAGGTGTCGTCGGTGATGGAGCCGACGAGTAGCGAGGGCGGCACCCAGTTAGCACCGCGAGCGAAGACCGGCACGCCGTTGAGAACGAACCGGAACAGCTGCCCGATCTCGTCCCGTCCTCTGTCGAGCTCAATCGTGCGCAGTCCGACCCGGCCCGTCCAGGTATCCAGTTCGGCGTCCCCATCGAAAAGCGTCACCTGCAAGTCGTAGAGCGGCTGCTCTCCTAGGTCGTGCGTCCACCAGGCTTGTGCGTCAGCGAGAGCAAGCTCGATGTGGACGAGGTCGCTTGCGGGTACCGACTTCTCGACGACGGCGCAGGTCGGCGAGGTGAGCACGACGCGCACCGTCAAAGAGGCTCCTTGGAACGCCTCGACTTCGACGGAGACACGCAGGGTCGCGGTCGAGGCAGTCACGTCGAGGGCAGTCGTCCTCGCGTGCACGCCGACGAGCGACGCGGCGGGTCTCCGAGTGAGCCTTACCTCGCGCAGCAGTCCTGCTGAGGGAACGCGGGCACCGAAGTCCCAACCCCAGGAGAAGGTCGCCTTGCGGCGGACGGACCGTCGCACCAGCAGCAGCAGATCCTCAAGCGGAAGTTCCTCGGCACTCGGTCGGACCGCTGCCTGACGGGCACGGATGGCGGCGGCGGCCGCCTCGATCTCGTCCGGAGCGAGGGTGTCCAGAAGCGGTGGGGCGAACCGAATCAACAGGTCATTGCTCTCTCGCAAGCACCTTGTTACATCGAGGACCAGGGGGCGGTGCTGGTTGGCGTGCGAGCCGACGAGCATGCCATTGAGCCAGACGGCGGCGACAGTGTCGAGGCACTCGAAGGTCAAGGTGATGCGCTCACCCTCGAGACCGGGGAACGTCGTCCGGTACCACCAGGTCTTGTCCTCGATCCACGCGACTGTGGCCTCGTTGTCCCCGAAGTACGGGTGTCCGATGAGGCCCGCGGCGAGCAGCGACTCGTGCACCCCGCCTGGGATCACAGCGGGTATCCAGACGGCGTCCTCCCCTGGGGCGGCCCCGTCTGTGGAGGTGAGCTCGAAGTCTGCGAGGGCGGTCACGACGCGAGACTGGCCGTCTCGACCTGCTCGAGGAACCCGCGATGGTTCGCCGTGAACGCGGGCAGCACGGGCCACCACATGTCGCTGGGGAAGGCGTGGCCCATGATGAGCAGTAGCGGAGTGCCGGTGCCCTGCTCCTGCCAGGAGATGCGGACGCCGTTGTTGGTGGTGAAGGGCACGTGGATCCTCAGGTGTGAAGGCGCAGGGCGTGCTGGGGTAGGCACTCCGGGGACGGTCGCGACCCTAGGCAAAGGCGCCCCGGCCGCGGAAGACGAGCTCGAGGAACCGCGTCGCCATCGTCGAATAGCCCGCGGCGGACGGGTGCAGCCCGTCCGGCAGGCTGGCGGCATCTTCGGCGCCGAAGAGGGAGAGTCCGGACAACAGGTGCAGGTCCTTGTCGTCAGCCTGGCGTGCGGTCACGACGTCTGTGATCAGCTCCCGAACCCTCGTCATGGTCAACGCGCCTAGGGCAAGCTCCTCCGGCCGCGGCACGACGACGAAACTGGTTCCACCTGTGTCCATCACGGAGGGACCGGGTGCAGTCTCGGCCGCCGGGAAGACGATCGGCGTGATCACGAGGAGGGGGACGTTCGGGTGACCTTCGCGGACCGTGTCCAAGAAGCCGTGCAGCCCAGGTACGAAGGTGCGCTCACGGAAGGTGTCGCCGTTGATGACGTTGATGCCGACCTTGAGGCTGATGAGGTCGGCCGGGAGGTCGCGGATGGTCCGGGCCATGAAGGGATCGAGTTGGCACTGGCCAGCGAGCCCTAAGTTCTGCAGCTGGAGGTCGGCTGCTCTGGCCACGATCGCTGGCCAGGTGCGTGCCGGCGACAACGCTTCCAGGCAGTGACTGATTGAGCTGCCGTAGTGGGTCCATCGCCGCTTGTCGCTGACCACTGGGCTGACAGACGCCCCGTCGGAAAAACGCGCATCCAGCAGCACGAAGCCTGCCGCATGGGGCAGCCACACCTCGACCACAGCAGACGGTTCGCCCGGAAGCTCGAACGCGATCGTCGTCGGCGAGCCTGGGACGATGTCCAGCCCACCACCGGGCGACAACAGCAGTCGGGTGCCCTCGGTCGTCGACGTCGTCCGAGAGAGCGTCCCGTCGATCAGCACGTCGAAGCTCGCGGCAAATGGTTCCCGTTCGCCCAGTTGGATGAGGGTCAGGGCGACGTCCAGCTCCATATGGGTCGCGTCTGTGCGCATCCGCAGCCGTACCCCTGCGGGAATGGCCTCAATGAAGCCGAGCATCGGATCGTTGCTCTGCGCCCGAGCCCAGGCCGGGAGCCGGTGCAGTACGACGCCGAGCGTGTTCCGCTCGACCTCTACCGCACCGACGAAAGGCAGGTCTTCCAGGTCCAACGACTGCACAGGTCCTCCAAATCAGCTGTCGATGAACCGCTCATGTCCAGACCGGAGACGCTGTCCACGACATCGGTCCGCGCGGCCGTCGGGCGAGCAGGTGCCGTGCCGGGGGCGGTGAGGGCGAGAGTCACGACGATCCTTCCGCGCCGAGCGCGAGGCGGTGGAGCCGGAGGTAGGTGTCGATGCGTGCGACCGGGTCGGTCAGGTCCGCGTGGACCTGCTCCTTCGCCCGGTTGAGGCGGTACCGGAACGTGTTCGGGTGCACGCCGAGCGTCGCAGCCGCAGCAGGCAGGTCGCCGTGGTTGTCGAGCCAGGCGATCAGGGTCACTGCCAGGCACGCGTCGAGCCCTGAGAGCGGGTCCTCACCCAGCGGCGCCGTGGTGTCGAGTGCCTGCAGCAAGGCAGGCAGGACCGTGTACGGCCGGCAGTCGTCCAGGCTCAGGCAGCGACCCACCTCCGCCCGTGCAGCCAGCGCACGGTCAGCCTCGTCGCGGGCGCGCACCAGCCCGTGGCCGGCCGGCGCGAAGGCGGCAGCAACCCCGACGCCGAGCTGCGCTCCGGCATCAGCGACGGCCGTGTCGAGCTGTGCCCGGGAGGCCCCGCGCACGACCACGTACGCCGTACCGGACGCGGCCGTGACATCGGCGCGGAGTCCGGCCGGGAAGCTCTGCCGCAGCGCGGCGTGCAGCTGGGTCGCCGGCACGCGCGCCTCGACGGACAGCACGGCAACGACGCACGTGTCGCCCCCTACACTAGCCTGCGAGGCCCACGATCCCCTGCCCTGCAAGGCTTCGAGCAGCGCCTCGTCCGTCGCGCGGGCGCCGACACGCTCCACCACCTCGACGAGTGACTGCGTCGCCGGGGCGCAGACCGACAGCGGCAGCTCGTCCATGTGGAGCACCCACAACCGACCCGTGCGCAGCACCGGGAGCACGGTCACCGTGCCGGACCAGCCCTCGAGCGAGGTGACGAGCGCCGGCCCGCCGCTCATCAGGCCCAGGGACGTCGCCGCTCCGCGGGCCCTCTCCAGCGGCGACACCGAGCGCGTCACCACGGCGTCGATCACGCAGGGCGGCACCGAACCACTGACCGCATGGGAGACCACGCGACCGGAGTCGTCCTCCAGCAGGAGGGTCGCTGCCCACGAGCTGCTGAGGTCGAGCAGTCGGGTGCCGACCGGATCGGCGATGCTCGCGCCGCCCTCGACACAAGCGGCTGGACGCGTCATCTACGGGACGAGGGAGTCGACGTCGCGGAAGAAGCCGAGGACGTCGGCGTTCGCCTGCTCGGTCACGGCGACGGGGAAGCTGTGTCCGGCACCCGGGTAGATGACCAGACGACTGCCGGGCAGCGCCTCTGCGAGGGCCTTCCCGCGCTCCACGTCGACGGTCGTGTCCGCGTCGCCATGCAGCACGAGCGCGGGCATCGCCAGGGTCGCGATCTTGTCGGCCGTGAGGTCGTAGGTCTGCATCGCCCTGACCTGGGCGATCAGGCCGCGGGGGCGGACCTTCGTGGCGCAGAGCACGTCGAGGTCCCTCTCCGCCGCCGCGGGCGGGCAGACGGGCCCGTACATGCTGGCGCGCATCCGACCGCGCAGGAAGCGCAGGGGGATGTAGTAGGCCAGCAGGGCAGCGCGGCTCTTGACCGGCAGCGACTCGGTCTTGTGCGCGGTGCAGCCGAGGACCATCGACGTCACCCGCTCAGGCGACTCGTAAGCGAGCTGCAGGGTGACGCCGCCACCCATGGAGACGCCGTACACGTGTGCCCGATCGACCCCCGCTGCGTCGAGGACGGCGCGGGCATCGCCCGCCAGGTCACTGATGGTGGCGTCGGTCGGGGCGTCGGACTGCCCCGTGCCGCGGTTGTCGAACCAGATCACGCGGTGCTTCTCAGCGAGGGCAGGAATGACAGGGTGCCACATCGCGCTGGGGAAGGCGTGCCCCATGACGAGCAGCACCGGGGTGCCGCTGCCCTGCTCGTCCCAGTAGATCTGGACGCCGCTGTTGGTGGTGTACGACATCAGCGCATCGCGCTCGGCTTGCCCAGGTACTTCATGCAGTTGCACGAGGTGATGTAGCTCCACTCCGAGGCCAGCTGCGGACCGTCCTGGCGTCCCTGACCGAACTGCGTAGCGCCGGCGATGAGGCCGGTGGAGGCAAAGGACGTCCCGAGCGCCGGGATGGTGGCCCGCAGAGCAGAGCTGTTGGCGCTGCCGTTGCCCTTCCTCATCGCCGCTTCGAGCAGGAACACGTTCGAGCAGTTCTGGTACACCACGTAGGTGGTGGTGATGTCCTTGACGGGGATCCCACCCTTGGCCGCGAGAGCCTTGCAGCGCTGCTCGGCGGGCGTCTTGGGATCGAGGCCTGCGTCGCCCTGCGGGTGCCACCCGACGCCGTGCACCTGCGGGAGCTGCTGCGCCGGGAAGGTCGAGGCACCGATCAGCGTGATCGGAAGACTGCCGCTGCTCAGGGCGTAGCCGGGGTGGTAGCCCTGGCTCTGGGCCTGCTCGGCGAAGTACGACAGCAGCAGCGTCTCCTGGTCACCGATGATGAAGACGCGGTCCACGCCCGCGGCGGCGAACCTCAGCACGGCGCTCTGCATCGCTGCGCTGTAGGCGCCCGCGTCCTGGAAGCCGGAGGCACAGGACACGGTGTACTCGATGGGCGAGGCGAGGTGAGCCGCCTTCATGCGCGCCAGCACGCTGCTCTTGTACGCACGATCGACCTCCGAGCAGGTGATGCGCACCGTGCCGATCTTGCTCTTCTGCGTGAGGTAACCGCTGGCCACGAGCTTGTCGACCACGGCGCCGTAGCCCCTGTCGAAGGAGGGGGCGAAGGCACCGAAGACCGTGGGCGCCTTGGCCAGACCCGCGTTGTCGGCGGCGTTGGAGGAGAGCAGCGGAACGCCCGCCTTGGACAGGCAGGCAGCGAAGCCGTAGCCCGTCGACGCGCTCTCGCTGAGGACAACCTCCACGCGTGCGTCCTTGAAGGTGGCGCAGGCCTTGTCCGCGTCCTGCTGGTAGCTGTTGTCGAGGGCGTCGATCTTGACGTAGGTAGCGACGATCCGACGTCCGGCGAGCCCACCCGCAGCGTTGACTGACTTGAAGATCGCCTTGTAGCCGTCCTCGGGCCCCATGTTGCCACTGGAGCTGCCGCCGAGCGCGGCCACCGCCGCCCCGATGTCCGTGGTGACGACGCCCACGCGGAGCGGGGTGATCAGCCGCCCGCCGCTCGTCGCACTGCTGCCCGTCGACCCGCTGCCGGCCATCCCGGTGGAGGACGCCCCGCCAGTCGTGGCACTGCCGGTGCTGCCGGCGGCGCCAGAAGAGCCGGTGCCCCCCAGCGCGCCACCGGTCGACCCTGTGGTCGCGGTCCCCGAGGTCCCCAGCTCCGTCGTGCCGCTGGTCCCTGTCCCGGTGGACCCGGCGACGGTGCCGTCGGACTGCGCACCCGCAACCTGGCTGGTGAGCGGGACGGTCGTGCCGCACGCCGTGAGGGCGAACGAGGCCGCGAGGGCCAGAAGCAAGGGACGCCGCATCAGAATTCTACTCTCTGAGTGAACTATCGTTCATTAGTAGCGAAGGAAGAGTGCCGCGGCTGTTGCGTTCCTGTCAACGGGTCAGCCATAATCGTGTCGCGCCAGTGAGAACCATCGCAGCCAAGATGAGTGCACGTTCGTTCAGACGAGGACCCCGTGACGTCAGACCTCCTAGCCCCTACGGGGCTGCTGCCCGCCCACCCTGACCTGTCCGGCGCCAAGCTGCGTTTGTTCGAATCAGCCTTGGAGTTGTTCGGCCGACGGGGCTACCACGCGGTGTCCGTGCGCGACCTCATGGCGGCGCTCGGTCAGCAGCCGGGGGCGCTCTACGCGCACGTGCCGTCCAAGCAGCACCTGCTCTACGAGCTGATGGTGATCGGTCAGGACACGCACCTGGCGCGGCTCAAGGACGGCCTTCTCGACTCCGGGCGCGAGCCGGCGGCGCAGGTCCGCGCCCTCGTCAAGGCTCACGTGCGGGTGCACCTGGAGTTCCCGGCGCTTGCCCGCGTGACGAGCCGCGAGACCGAAGCCCTGGCTCCCGAGCAGATGGTCGCCGTGATGGCCGTGCGCGCCGAGAGCACGCAGCTGTTCATCGACGTCATCGAGCGCGGGATCCGCCTCGGCAAGTTCGCAGTCCCCAGTCCCCTGCTGGCTGTCAACGCGATCGGCGCCATGGGCATCCGCGCTGCGGAGTGGTGGACCCCGGCGTCACCGCACTCGATCGAGGAGATCGCGCAGACGTACGCCGGCTTCGCGGTGAAGCTCCTGACCTGAGCCTGGGCACCTACGGCGCGTCTCTGAAGTCACGCGCCCTGGTTGCTCGGGCTGCACGCACGCGGCATCAAGTCAGGCACTGTCGCCGCGCGGCCTGACCCCCACACTGCCGGTGAGCGCCTCGACCCGGTCCGGCGCGCTCGGTAACGCCTCGTCGCAACACTCGACCTGGAGGATCCGCCTCCAGAACTCCTCCTGGAGTGCAGTGCGAAACGACGCTGGGCCCCTGCTCGGAAGCAAAGGCCCAGGTCACACGGGTGGAGCTGAGGGGACTCGAACCCCTGACCCCCACACTGCCAGTCCCCTATATCTCAGTCTATCTGGGTTGCTGTGAGTGTCCCCAGAGGTGCCAAGATCGCTCCCGATCGGGCACGTAGCGGGCACGCGATGCGGGGTCCGGCGAGGCCCAGATAAGGTGGTCAACGCTGCACTGGCTCCAGTGACGCAACGTGATCGACCTCCTTGGGAGAAATGGAACCCCTCTAGGCCTGAGGATGCGCCTGGTGCCCTGGCAAGGCAAGTGGTCGCGTACCCGTGGAGTCGTTCAAAGAAGGTGAGCCTCTACCCACGAGCCAAGTTCCGATCTCAGCAACCGGGCGCCGCTGAAGCGCAACCGAGGTCGAATCCAGGGCTCTGTTCACCGCACCCGTTCAGACTCAGTTGGGGCGGCCAGGTCACCGTCGTCTGTGGCTCTTCAAAACATTCAGCTGGAAGATGTCCGGTCTCGCGTAGTGACCCGTGACGTCCAAGTCGTACTTGCCCCGCGGGATCTCCCCAAGATCCAGATCCGCGTAAAGGATGCATCGCCCGTCGTAGCGCGGACCGGCGATGATCTCACCTGACGGCGCGACGATGCAGCTTCCGCTGCGCATCAAAGGTTCGTTGAGGTTGTCAGCAAGCGCTGCTAAGTCGGCGGGGCAGTCCTCGAGCTCCATCATCTGACAAAGGCGAGAGCACGAAGCACCGGCCCTCCTTCGCGATGTGGCGCACCGTGGCTATCCAGGTGTCGAGATCGTCCGCGGTAGGCGGAGGTAGATCTCGATGCCCTTGGCGTACATGCTGGTTCGCAGAAAAGGCATGTAGCTCTCCCAGCACATGACTGCATCCAGGCGGCCGACGCTGGTCTGCACGACAGGGAGTGTTGATCCGTCCCCGCGGCCCCAGACGAGTCGTTCCGCGGCGGTCGGTACAAGCTTCTGGTGCTTGGCAAGGAGCTGCCCGTGGGGTCCGAAGATCAATGCGGTGCAGCAGAGCGTGCCGCCGTCGCGCTCGATGACGCCCACGGCGAGATGTATCCGGGATGTGGCCGCAGCCGCAGCGACCCGGTCGAACTCGGGGGAGCCAATTTCGAGAGAGCTCTCCCAGCAGCGTCGGTACAGATCACGGCTTCGCTCGGTCCGGGACCCCAACACGGCACCTAGAGTCATGCCTTGCGGATACCCGCCCAGAAACGCCTCGGGGAACAACACCAGCTCTGCGCCTCCTTGAGCGGCCTCGGCTGTGAGCCGCTCAAAGCGAGCCAAGGTCGCGTGAAGGTCGAAGAGCACGGAGGCGTCCTGAATAACTGCAGCCCGGATGATGGCTGCGCTCATGTGGACGGCCTTCCAACGCGACCAGCCAGGGATGATCCGCTATGGGCGTGAAGGGTGCTGCCGCCGAGCAGGCGCGATCGCAGGACGCAAGGTCATCGTCCTGTTCCACCAGTACGACAACCCGAGTTCCAACTACTCCGCAGAGATGCAGGCCGCCTGCTCAGCCTTCATCGAGGACTTTCACGCGGATGTCGTCCTCGAGCAGGAGTTCTTCAACGAAACCCTGAATACCTGCCTGAGCCAGAAGAAGATCCCGCACTTCTCGGCAAGCACGAGCGCAGGAGATCGAACGTCGGAGCTCGACAACCCGGGTCGAGTCGCCCCCGACACCCTGACGAGCGACGATCGCGAAATTCTCGTCCTCAACGTGTCCAAAGACGTGGGTCTGCTCAAGCCAGCAACCAAGCTAGTGTCGTTCGCCTCAGGCTTGATGGCCGGCGCTGCCGCGTCGTGCCATCACGATCCGGGTGATCGACGTGGCCGCTCCCAGATCCAGGAGCATGTTTGCCACAGCCACCACATCGGCGACTCGGATCATCGACTCCACTGGCACAGTATCCGTCTTCCATGCAGACATGTCCGTGTTCACGTACCCCGGAGCGATCGCTGTCGCTGTGACGCCGTACGGCGCCTCCTCGAGGTTCACCGTTTCGATGAGCGATATTAGGGCGGCCTTCGTGGCGCCGTAGAGCGCCAGTCCGGCCTCGGGGAAGACCCCGGTGATGGACGACAGGCCGATGATCGTGGCACCACGTTCCGGGTCTTGCTCCGCGCCGAGGCGCAGCAGCGGCAACGCCGCCTGTATCAGAACCATCGCGGCAACGAGGTTGATGTGGAGAGTCTTGTCGACACGATGCATCGGGAAGTCGATGACCGATCCCATGGTGCCGACCCCGGCATTCGCGACCAGAGCGTTCATCGAACCAAAGGTCCGCGCATGAAGCTCAACGAGCTCAGGCAAGGCTTCGCGGTCAGACATATCGGCCGCTGCATGCATGACCTGTGGCGCCCCGGCTTCACGCAGCTCCTCAGCCAAGTGGGTGAGATCGGCGTCGCTGCGCGAGGTGATGGTCAGCCCGAAGCCCTGGCGAGCCAGGCTGAGGGAAATGCCCTTGCCGATGCCACGGGAGGCACCGGTGACTAGGGCGGTCCGGCCGTGGCTCACGACTGTCCCCGCAGCGCCTCGAGCGCCAGGTCCAGGTAGATCTCCACGGCCTCCCCTGAGGTCTCGAAGCCGGGGCCGGAGGTCGCGCCGGCCCGGAAGCGGTGATCGATGCCTGCCGCGATCACTGCCACCTTGAAGAAGGCCAACCCCTGGTGGAAGTCCCAGTCCGCAAGTGATGCGCCGCCGGCACGCTCGTAGGCCTCGGCCAAGGCGTCGGCCGATGGAAGGCGGCGGCTCGTCCAGGCGCTCGGCTCGCCGACGATCAGGTCGAACGCCGGATGCCGGTAGGCGCACATCGAGGCTACGTCGGTCACCGGATCGCCGATGGTGGAGAGCTCCCAGTCGACGATCGCAGCCACCCCATCGCCCCCATCGACGACGAGGGTGTTGTCGATCCGGTAGTCGCCATGAACGATGGCGGCCGAGCGCTGCACGGGAACCTCTCGCCCGAGTCGCTCCACGAGATGTGCCGCCAGCGGTCTCAGCGGTTCAGCGCCAACGATCTCCCACTGACCGGACCACCGCCGGATCTGCCGGGATGCGTAGCCCTCTGGTCGGCCGAAGTCACCGAGGCCCACCGCGACATGGTCGACCCGATGCAGTGCAACCAGCGCCTCGATGAGGCCGGCGGATACCCGGGCCAGGCGCCGGTCGTCGTACCGGTCGAGGTCGCCGGCGACCCGCACGGCATCCCCGTCGATGAACTCGGCCACAGAGAAGGCGACCCCGAGAACGGAGTCGTCCTCGCACAGCAGGACCGCCCGCGCGACAGGTACATCCGTGCGGCCGAGTGCGCAGGTGACCCGGTGCTCACGCGCGACATCGTGCGCCGACGGAGTGCGCCCGACCCGCGGGGGTGTGCGCAGGACCCAACGACTGCGCTCGTCCTGCAGTCGGTAGGTCAGGTTGGAGCCGCCCCCTGCGATCACGCTGGACGCGAGCGTCCCGCAGACCGGCTCGCCGCATGCAGTGATCGCGCTTGCGAGGCGCTGCAGCTCGTCTGGCGAGAGCTCCTTCGACTCGGTCACGGTCGGGGTCCGGTGATCGCTCGAACGGATCGCCGGGCGATGGACCATCGGTGCACCTCGGAAGGACCATCGTAGATCCGGAAGGGTCGGATCTCCCGGGCGATTTTGGCGACGGGAAGGTCGCTGGAAACGCCCATTCCCCCGCACATCTGGGTCGACCGGTCGACGACACGGTGAAGGGCCTCTGACGCGAACGTCTTCGTGATGGAAGTGGCCATCGACGCCCGGCCACCGTCGTCGAGTTCCCGGCAGGCGGCCATGAGCAGGGCACGCGTCGCGGCCAGATCGATCTCGTTGTCAGCGATCAGCTGCTGCATCATGCCGAGGTCGCTCAGCCGTCCGCCGAACGCATGGCGGCCGACGGCGTACGACACTGCAGTCTCGTGCGCCCGCTGGGCAGCGCCCGTCCAGCGCATCACATGAGTCATCCTTGCGGGACCCAGTCGGACCTGCGCATACCGGAACCCCTCGTCGACGCCACCGAGGACGTCGTCGTCGGGCACGAAGACGTCGGCGAACCGCATCTCGCAGTGACCACCGAGCATCGACTTGTCCACCGTCTTCACGTGCCGGACCACCTCGACCCCTGGGGTGGTCGCAGGAGTGAGGAACATCGTCGCCCCACCCGACGCGCCCGGCTCTCCACCTGTGCGCGCCATGACGATGTAGAAGGCGGCGCCGTCAGCGCCGGTGATGAACAGCTTGCGGCCGTTGACGAGCCAGCCGCCGTCAACCTTGACCGCGCAAGTGGCGAGCATCGTGGGGTCCGCACCTGCGCCCGGCGTGGGTTCGGTCATGGCGAAGGCCGACCTGGCTTGCCCTTTCACAACGGGTCGCAGGTACCGCTCACGCTGCTGCTGCGTGGCGACCTGGTCGAGCAGGTGGATGTTGCCCTCGTCGGGAGCATTGACGTTGAGCGCCATAGGACCGAACAGGGAGTATCCGGCTGCCTCGAACACAGGAGCTCGATCCACCATCCCAAGACCGAGTCCGCCGCAGTCGACCGGTCCGTGCGGAGCGAGAAGACCCTCACGCCGTGCCTGTGCCTGCAGCTCCTCCCGGAGCGCGTCACCTCCAGCCAGGTGCACGTCCCCGTCATGGGCGTCATCGATGGGAAGTACGACGCCCCGGACGAACTCCTCGGTCCTCGACACCAAAGATGCGACATCAACCACGACACGTTCCTGTTCTCTCGAAGCGCACGGAGGTGCTTGACCCTGAGGAACGGAGCTCGCCCGTTCTGCTCCGCTACCTACCGCCGTTGGTGTCCAGCTCGGTACACGCTGCGACACCGGCCACACAACACGCACGATCTGTCTCGGTGGTTCCGCCTGCCACACCGATTGCGCCGACTATCCGCCCGGCGCGTCGGATCGGCGAACCGCCAGCCGCGAAGCAGAGTCGCGGATCGGAGACCATTATCCTGATGGCGTTGACCGCGTCAGATGCCAACGCGCTGGCATCAGTGTCGCAGCCGAGGGCGACGGCAGTGAAGGCCTTCTTCTCGGCGAACCCCGGAGAGATGATCAGGGCCTCATCCTGCTTGGCAGTGGTGATCCGTTCCCCCCGCTCGTCGACGATGACGACCGATACGGCAGCGCCGAGCTGCTGCGCGTGGTGGAGAGCGGCGTCCAGAACAACCCGGGCTTGCTCAAGGGTCAGCTTGGTCACTTCTTACCTCCCTGTATTCCTCGGTACAGCTCCCACAGGTTCGGCATCGCGAGGACCTCATTCACCTCACCGCGGAGGATGACGCGGCCTTCCGAAAGCAAGATTGCCTTTCCTGGCAGGGGAATGTTGGTCGGCACCACCTGCTCGACCAGCACGACGCTGGTGCCTCGCCGTCCGATCTCTCCGAGGGCACCGAGCACGTCGCTGAAGATCCCCGGGGCAAGGCCCGTGGACGGCTCATCGAGCGCAATGACCAAGGGCTCGGACATCAGGGCCCGGGCAATGGCCAGCATCTGCTGCTCGCCTCCGCTCATCGTCCCGGCGATCTGCCGCCTACGCAGCTTGAGCACCGGGAACAGGTCGAACACCGAGTCCATGAGCTCGATCCGCTTGGCGCGCGTATCCGACGAGGCCCCGGCCGTTCCGAGGTCCAGGTTGTCGGCCACCGACATGCCGGCGAACAACTGCCGCCCCTCGGAAACGTGGGCGAGCCCGGCGCGCGCCACCTTGAAGGGCTGCATGCCGACGACGGCGAGCCCACCGACGCTGACCTCACCCTTTGTCACGGTGCAGATTCCGGAGAGAGCTCGCAGCAGGGTCGTCTTGCCCGCACCGTTGGGACCAAGGACGAGCGCCAACTCACCCGCGGCCACGTCAAAGGAGACATCCTCAAGCACCTTCAGCCGTCCGTACCCGGCTGACAGCTGCTTTACCTCCAGGAGCGTCATGCCCGCACCCCCAAATACGCCGCAGCAACTTCAGGTAGCTCGAGCACATCGTCGACTGGGCCGCTGCCGATAACGCGTCCGAACGAAAGAGCGACCGCTCTGTCCGAGACCGCGCGGACAAAGGGAACCGAGTGCTCGACGAGCACGACGGTCTTGCCTTCGGCTGCGAGCTCACGAACGGTGGCGATGATCAGGACCCGCTCTTCCTCATCAAGACCTGAAGCGACCTCGTCGAGCAAGATCACCCGGGGATCCACCGCGAGGGCGCGGCACAGCTCGAACTTCTTGAGCCCGTGCAGTCCGAGATCGACCGTGCTCACGTCGGGTCTGAGCTCGAAGCGGTCGCAGAGGGTGGCGACCCGCCGCGCCACGTCTGATGCCCGCGGGTCGCCGTACCTGGCAGCGACCCCGAGTGCCTCCGCCACAGTGAGGTTGCCCCACGACCTGGGGATCTGGAAGGTCGCCACGATGCCGCGCCTCACCCGGTGTCGGACTGAGGTACCGGAGATGTCCTCCCCGAACAAGTGCACGCTCCCAGAGGTCTGCTTGGCTCGACCGGCGAGCACGTTGAACAGCGTCGTCTTTCCAGCGCCGTTGGGGCCGATCAGCGCGACCACCTCCCCGGGCTCCACAGCGAAGGTGACGTCCTCCAACGCCGTCAAGCCCACGAACTTCTTGGTGACAGCATCGATGCGCAAGGCATCGGTCATCGCGAGCTCCTCAGCCAGGGCACGGTCGGGGCCTGCTTCCTGCGCCTAGAAAGCCGATGCAGAACGGTGCCGATCACACCGCGCGGCATCAGGATGATGACGATGATCAGGATCGCTCCATTGAGCATCAGCACGAACCCGGGCTCCTCGATGGCGCCCCGCAGCTTGGTGGAGAGCAACTGCCAGATCACCGCACCCCCTGCGGCGCCCCACAGAAGGCCTGTGCCCCCCAGGAGAGTGGAAAGCACTGCGATCACTGCCAGGTTGAGGCTGAAGACGGTGTTCGGGTCGATAAAGGTGCTCGTTGCAGCGAAGAGCGCCCCGAAGGCGCCGAGAAACGGCCCACCCAGCACGAACGCCATGATCTTGAGTCGAAGCGTGGGCACACCGATGGCACGGGCAGCGTCTTCGTCCTCTGCAAGCATGCGGAGGGCACTTCCTGCGGATGACTGGTCGATAACGATGTGGACGAGGATCGCGGCGATGGTGATCCCACACGCCACCCCGAGAGCGACCCCGTCGCTCGGCAGCGCATCAAAGGGAATGAGCCGTCCCGACGTGCCACCGGGAAAGAACGCGTTTCCGGTCACCCGAATGCCCCCGGCTGCAGCGATCGTCAGGATCGCGAAGTAGGGCCCCCGCGCCCGGAACGCCGGCGTCATGATGAGCGCGAGCCCTGTGGCCGCGGCCGCGCCTGCTGCCAGGCACACTGCCAACGGGACTCCCGGGTGGTGGATCAGGATCAGCCCGCCGGCATAGGCCCCGACGCCGAACAGCGCAGGATGCGCGAAGGAGTGCTGGTTGGCGAGGCCGCCGATGTAGTTCCAGGTCACAGCGAACGTCATGGCCATGAGAATGGTCTGCCAAAGATTTACGTTGTAGGGGTCGCCCTGGCCTACGATCACGGCGGTCACCGCGACGAGCACCCCGATGAGACCAACTGAGATCCCCGGCGAGTGGAAGCGCCCGAGGCGTGCGTCCGAGTTCATGATCGCTCCGTTGTGGGTCAAAGGGATGCCCGGGCAGCAATTCCGGTGGGGCGGATGAGCAGGGCCACGACCACGATCCCGAACCCGACAAGCGATCCTGCGGCGTCGCTGACGAGGAACTGTGTCATCGACTCGGCGAAGGCGAGAACCACGCTGGCCACGATCACCGCTCTCAAGTTTCCAAGGCCCGCCACTACCACCACTGTGAAGGCCTTGAAGATCGCCTCAAAGCCCACCGTCGGCGTGAGGAAGTACGAGCCCAGCAGGACGAGCGCGGCGCCCGACGAGAGCACGCCGGCCAGGACACACGCGATGATCTTCGCCCGCGTAGTGTCAATCCCAAGGAGTGAGGCCCCGAGTGAGTTCTGCGAGACAGCCCTCACCTGCCGACCAAAGCTCGTGCGGAACAGCACGAGGAACAGCACCGTGACGAGGACGATCGAGATCACAAGGTTGATCAAAGTCACGGTCGCAAGGTTGGCGCCCGCGATGTCGATCGCGCCCTTCGGGACGGGCACGTACCGCGGGGTCGAGTGAAACATCGCCTGCAGGACCCCTTGTAACAGCAGGGCCAGACCGAAGGTCGCCAAGATCTGGTTGCTCTGCGGAGCCCCCTCCAGCGGACGCACGATGAGGTAGTAGAAGACCACACCGAGCACTGCGCCGCTGAGCACCCCAGCGATCGACGCCGCGTACACCCCCAGGCCCGTAGCTGAGACAACGGAGTAGGTCGCGTAGCCTCCCACCGTTGCGAAGTCACCCTGCGCGAAGTTGAGGATCCCAAACACGCCCAGGAACAGGCTGAGGCCCAGCGCGAGCTGCAAGTAGAGCGACACGCCTGTCAGGCTGTTGAAGAAGATCTGAAGGAGTTCGGTCACGGGAAGAGCCTCTCTGGCCGTTGGTCGCGGGCGCGGTCAGTTGGTGGGCAAGACCACTGTCGCCGAGCCTGTTGCGGTGATGTCCCCGAGGTGATTGGTGCTCTCGAGATCGATCGACACTCGTCCTGTTTCGGTGTCGACCCCTGTCACCCTGCCGTAGCAACGTGTGACGTCGCCGAACACATCAGGGGCGCGAAGCTTCACGTCGAGATCCGCGAGGAAGCCCTCATCGCCCATCCAGTTGGTCACGGGGTGGGCCATCCAGCCACACTTCTGCGGCCCGTTTCCGTAGGCGCCAGGCATGCCGATCTGGCGTGCCACGTCTGCGTTCTGGTGTCCCAGGCTCGGGAGCACACGCTCCGAGTAGTAGGTCGGGTCGTAGTTGTTGGGGAGGCGCTCGGGTTCGTTGACGGCCCAGTACCGATACCACCACGAGAGCTCATCTGCCTTGTATCCCGGCGAGCCGATGCAACCCGCGTAGTAGGCCGTCATCGTGATCTGGTTGAGTGGCCCCTTGACCACCGCCGGGATCTGTTCCCCGACACTCACCTCTTGGGCTGTGCGTCGTTTGTCCCCGCGCCGCGGAGCGTTGCGAGCCGCCTCCGAGATGTCCATGAGCTCGTCATCTCGGAAGACAGCGACTTCTCTCGGCTTGTAGCTCAGCCCACCACCGACGCCTGATCGTGGGACCCGGAAGGTGCGCGCTTTTGCCTCCGCCACGCATACGTCATCCCTAACCCGCCAGTACCGCGTGACGACGGTCTGGATGGCGAACTTCGAGGCGGCACGACCCTCGTGGATCGTGACCGGACCCATGGTCGCTTCTGGCCGGTACCGATCGCCACGCCGCAGACGTTTGTGAAAAGTCCAGCTCGTACCTGCGTAGATCGGCTGCACGCCTTCGAAGCCCAGCCCGATGGCTCCGTCGAAGACCGAGTAGAGAAACGTGGGCGGAGCAAGGACGTCGCCATACTCCGACGAGCTCGCGTAGGCCTCGTCCGCCCAGAGAGGGTTCATGTCGCCGATCCCGTGGGAGTAGTGGCGAATGGTGTCCAGGCTCGCTTCGTGGTTCCAAGGCTCCACGCGAAGGGACATTCCTTCGAAGCCCCTCGCCACCGCGATCATCTCGTCGGAGATGCCGACCTGAAAATCTAGTTGCTCCACGCTACTTCTCCTCGTCTTCGTTCAGATACGCCGCCAGATCGACGACGAAGGCTCCGCCTCCGTCCGCGACCGGCCGCACCACGACCGGGTTCGCTTCGACGGCCAACAGACTTGGGTCATTCTCAACGGCACGCATCAAGCTGTTGATGACCCTGAAAAGGGCCTCGACATCGCTGGGCTTGCCGCCTCGGTAGCCCGCCAGGACGCGGCCGAGCGATGAGTCGGAAAGCACCGTGTCCCACGAAGTACGCAGAGCCGTGAAGACAACCCCTTCGGGGCCGAGCTCCACAAAGATGCCACCTAGTCGGGCGAGCCCGACGACGCCGATCTCTGGGTCTCGGACGACCGACACCATGACCTCTGTGCCGGCGCCCGACATCTCTTGAGCGAGCACGACGTCCCCGTGCTCTGCGCAGATGGCCGCGACAGCGACGTATGCCTCGGCGATCTGGGTCGCGCCCTCCAAGCCGACTTTCACAGCTCCGAGCTCGCTTCGGTGCACGATCGCAGATCCCTCAGCCTTGAGCACGATCGGACCACCGGCAGCGGTGGCGAAGTCGAGAGCTTCGTCCATGGAGCCCACCTCCGCCATCGGAGGCAGATGAGCTGGGTCGAGCGAAAGGCGGCTTGCGGCCCGCGCGTACCCGAGGACGGCACCTGGCGGGGCGGAATGGCCGCCGCTGTCCGTGCGCCTGGCCTCGTTGCTGCGCCCGGCCCATACGGCCAGTGCCGAAGCGGCATGGATGGGCGATTGAAGTGCCGCCACGCCGGCGCTCGCCAGCGTCTCAGCCTGCTCGGGCGAGAAGCGCTCGGTCGGACCCAAATGCGTCAGGATGCGCATACTGCCGTCCGCTCGAAATGAGCGAGCGAGAGTCTCGTAGTCATGTGCCATCGAGGACACGACGGCGATGGTGGCGTCGACCCCGTCGGCAGCAGCGACTTCTGCTAGGACCCGCTCGAAGAGGGAGGGATCATCGATGACCGGTACGTCAAGGGGGTTAGCAACGTTGACGTAGGAAGGCAGCAGCTGCTTCATGCGTCCGACCAGGTCGTCGCCGAACGCTGCCAGCGACAGCTGCGTGTGCTTCTGGATCTCGTCCGCTGCCAGCACCCCGGCGCCACCCGAGACCGTGACGACCGCCACGCGAGCAGGGAACTTCTGAGGCGGCGGAGGGGCGACGGCGAGAGCAGTCAGGGTTTCGAGGAGCTCCTCGAGGCTCGAGACGATGTCGACGCCGATCTCCTGAAGGGCTGCCACGGCGATCTCGCCGTCGCCCACCACCCGTCCCGTGTGGCCTACAGCTGCTGCGCGACCGGCCGCAGACCTGGCCGACTTCATGGCGACCACGCGCTTGCCTGAGTCTCGGATCACCTCGCCCAGCAGAGCCCGGTGGTCGCCATCGGCTATGCCTTCCAGGAAGAGGCCCACAGCTCGGGTGTCCTCCTGCTGGAGCATGAGCCTCGTCGTCTCCAACGCGCCTAGGTCGACCTCGTCGCCGGTACTGACCCACTGCGAGACACCGGCTCCACGTTCATGTAGTCCGAGCAGCAGGCCGTTTCCTAGGGCCCCTGACTGAGTCACGAGGCCGATGGAGCCGGCACGTAGCTGATGGCGACCAACGATGGTCGAAAAGGTAAGGGCGGCGCCGGTGGAGGTTGCGAGCGAGCCGACCGAGTTGGGACCGACCACTCGGAAGCCAGGGTGATCGGCCAAGACCGTGTGCAGACCGGCCCGCGTCTCCTGTGCATCGGCGCCCTCGAAACCCGAGGCGATGACTACCGCGCCCTTCACACCTGCGCTGGCACACTCATGCAGCGCCGAAGGTACGTCGGCCGCCGGAAGCATGACCATGGCGACGTCCGGGACGTACTGTAGGTCGGCCACTCGCGCATACACAGGGTGGCCGTGGAGCTCGCTCTGGCCGGCCCTGACGGCCTCCGCGTGCACGATCGAGACCTTGCCGCTGAACCCCATTCTCGTGAGGTAAAGCGCCGGACGCGCGGTGACCGACAAGGGATTGCGCGACACACCTAGCAACAGCACCGACCGCGGCGACCAGAAGGTCGTCGGGACGCCAGTGGTCGGCTCGGCGTTGCTCCACTCGCCCATGAGCTCCTCGTTCGTCTTGACGTTCGGGGTTACGTACTCGACCGATTGCTCGGTGGTCTAGCTTCCACTCGCGAGGTGCCACCGCGCTCCCTCCTCAGGCAGCGCGGTGGCGTCGTCGTGTCGTCAGCCCAGGTACGAGAGGACCTTGGCCCCCGCTGTGGCTCGGTCCCCTGGGAGGAAGAGCACCTCTTTGGACGCCTGCGTCTGAAGGAAGAACAGGCTCTTGTACTGCAGCTGGCCCTTGTCGTCGAACGCGACCGACCCCATGACCGTGTCGGCTGCGGCCTGGGAGGCCAGCGCCCCCCGCACCGTCTCCTTCGAGATGTCCCCTGGCTTGAGCGTCTTCAAGGCAGCAGCCAGAACCTCCACCGCCTGATAGCCGCCGGCAGCGCCGAGACCGGGCACGATGCTGTACTTGCCCTGGTAGGCCGCAACGAACTGCTGGTTGTCCGGCACCGGCGAGTTCGCCCACCACGTCGACGATGTCAGCGTGCCCTCGGTGAGGCTACCCACAGCCTTCACGACCGTCGGGTCGAGGAACTGGTTGCCCTCGGTGTAGACCACCTTGGGCTTGAGCTTCAGCTGTGACATCTCGGTGAGGATCGTCTTCGTCTCCGCCGGGTAAAGAGCCGACCAGATCGCGTCTGGGCCCGCAGCCTTCACCTTGGTCAGCACCGAGCTATAGCTCGCCTGTGCTGACTGGATCTTCTCATCGGCCACGATCTCGTAGCCCTGAGTCTTAGCCTGCTGCTTGGTGTACTCGGCGGCGGCGACGGCAAACGGTCCGTCGACGTAAACCAATGCCAGCTTCTTGGGCGCGATGACACCGCTAGTGATGGCCTTCTGGAACGTGTTCTCCTCCAGGTTCACCGAGTTCGGGTACGTGAGGAACGTGTACTTGAACCCGCGACCTCCAGCTTCCGGTGCGGAGATGAAGGGCTGGATGTTAGGCATCTTCTGCCGCTCCAAGGCGGCAGAAGACGGCAGCCCGAGGTCCGACCCGTAGGTACCGATCGTGGCCACGGCCTTGGTCCTGGTGGCGAGCTCGAGAGCGACCGATGTCGACGTGCTCGCTTCGCCCTGATCGTCCTTCTTCACGATCTCGAGCTTGCGGCCGTTGATGCCGCCACCAGCGTTGATCTTCGCGGCAGCCAGCTCGACTCCGTTGACGAGCGCCTCACCCGAGGGCGCCCGCGGTCCGGTCAACGGCGCGTACACGCCGACAACGATGTTGCCCTTGCTCGAACCCGAACTTCCGCTGCTGGACGACCCGCCGCAAGCGGCGAGCGTGGTCGCGAGACCTACGGTGAGCGCCGCGACAGATGTCCGGCGGAGGTATGAACGTGACATCCCTTGGCCCTTCTTAGGTTGCCCGACCGACTCGTCGGTTGGTAAAACATGGCGCACCTCACACCGCCCGTCAAGGGATGTCGTGAAACACGCTGGCACGGCTCTCGACTCGTGGGCGTGTCGTGCGTTCCGGGCAGACTGCCTTGCCGTAGGCAAGATAAGATGGATCAATGACCAGTCGCTGAGACCTTGTACGTCCGGGTGACGCCGCTCGAGTGAACAGGGGCTGAAAGCGTTGGCGCGAAAGCCAGGCCGCCCGGCCGACCAGGGGAAGCGACGCCAGGAGATCGTCACAGGTGCGGCCAACCTGTTCAACACCAAGGGGTTCCACCAGACGTCGATGGACGACATCGCCGACACTGTCGGTATCGCGAAACCAACGCTGTACCACTACTTCAGCGGCAAGGCCGAGATTCTCGCGGAGATCCACGAGGAGTTCATCGCAGACATGCTGAGCCGACTTCGAGGGCGGCAGTCAACGGACCTCACGCCCCCCGAGCAGCTACGGGAACTCGTCGGCGACATCTTCATGTTCATCGAGAAGCGGCGCGGTCACGTGAAGGTGTTCTACGAGCATGAGCAGGACCTCACTGAGGAGAGCCGGGCGCACATCTCAAAGCTTCGGACCGAGTTCACCAACCAGGTCCGGGCCCTCATTCAGGCCGGCATCGACAGTGGCGAGTTCCGGGACGTCGACACACAACTCGCAGCGCGCGCCCTCTTCGGGATGTGCAACTGGAGCTATCACTGGTTCCGCACAGGCCGCGACAACGCCCAAAGAACCGCGGACTTCATGTATGCGACCTTCGTGAACGGCCTCCACGCCTGACGCCATGTCAGCCGCGCAGGCCGTGCCGCTCATCCCGTCTTGACGTGTCGCGCGCTGCTCCCCCGGTTCCTCAAATGGCCCGAGCCGCCAGCTCCGCTTCCCACACGGCATTGAAGTAGCGGCGGGGTGCGAGGGCGTCGCCCACCACAGACACGTTGGTCCGCCCCTCTATCTCGAACTGGCGCTGAAGCGCACTGCGAGCCTCCTTACCGGTGGACACGACGATGGCATCGACGCCCTCGACGACCTCGAGCTCATCGGTGTCCATGTCCCGCAGGGTCACCTCGTCACCATCGATGGCCTCGATGATGAGCCGGGTTCTGAAGGTGACTCCCAGCTTGCGAAGTCGGCTGTAGAAGGGGCCCTGATCACGAGTGCCAGCGAGGTCAGGCCCGACCTGGTTGAGCCGAGTGATGAACTCGACGGGGTGATTCGCCCTGACAAGCTGCTCTGCGACCACCATGGGGTCGCGTGTCCCCGTGTCGTCGAAGATCATCACGCGATGGGCGATGTCGCCGCGCCGAGCTCGCAGGGCCTCCTCGATCGTGAACACGTTGATCTGGTCGATCCCCTTGATCACATCGCCGCCCCAGCGGTAGGGCGAGACGGCACTGATTCCGGTCTTGAGATAGTCCGAGCCTGTACTCAGGACGACATGGTCGTAAGGGTCGGCCCACCTCAGATCGGTGGAAAGCTCTCGACCTAGCGCGACCTCGACACCCGCGGCTGCGCACCGTTCGATCAGGTAGTCGATCATCCCGACGTACTCGTCATAGGACGTCCCTCGCATGAGGCGTACCTGCCCCCCGAGCTCGTCGGACCTCTCGAAGAGCGTGACGCGGTGTCCACGTGACGCTGCAACATACGCAGCGCGGAGCCCGGCAAGACCGCCACCCACGACAGCCACGTCCTTCAGGACGTCGGCGGGGACGAGCGTTCCTTCCCCGAGGGTCCGCTCGTACCCGACGGCTGGGTTGTGAGCGCATCCCAACCGGGTCTGAGTGACCGTCGACAAACACCAACCTGTGCCGACACAAGGGAGGATAGTTTCAGGCTTGCCCTTGGCCGCCTTCTCCAGCCAGTGCGAGTCGGCGATGAGCTGACGCGCCATGCCCACGAAATCGGCCTTACCCGTCGCGAGGATCTCCTCGGCGAGGTCCGGCGTCGTGATGCGGCCGACAACCACGACGGGAAGCGCACCAACGGTCTGCTTGATCCGCGCCGTCGCGTCAACCTGGTAACCACGCGGAGCGGGAGGCATGCGGTACATCATCATGCGATTGAGGTAGGTGCCCTGAGTCACCGACAGGTAATCGAGCTTGCCGGTCTCGGCGAGTTTGCCGGCGATCTCACACCACTCATCGTTGCCTAGACCGTGCTCTAGCCCTTCATCCCCGCTGATCCTCATGCCGAGCACCATCGACTCGGGAACGATGGAACGGATGCCATCGAGGATCCGCATAACGATCCGCATGCGGTTCTCGAGCGTCCCGCCGTACTCATCGGAGCGGTGGTTCGTGGCTGGCGACAGGAACTGACCAAGCAGGTAACCGTGCGTAACACCGTGGATCTCGATGCCGTCGACGCCGCCCTCGACGGCATAGAGGGCGCAACGCACGTAGTGCTCGACGATCTCGTCGATGTCCGATTGCGTCATCTCGTGCGGAATCTCGCGGAACAAGGAACAAGGAACGGGCGAGGGGGCCCACACCGGCAATCGACTCACCACGCCGTGCGTCTGACGTCCCCGGTGCCACAGCTGGGCGAAGACCAAGGTGTTGTGCTTGGACACCGCCGCCTTCATCAACCTATAGGCGTCGACGACGCTCTCCTCGAAGGCGAACACCCGCATGCCCTCGTAAGGCTGCGTGGTCGGGTGAACGGCCATGGCTTCCATCGTGATGACAGCGACGCCGCCCTTGGCTCGCTCCTCGTAGTACGCGATGTGCTCGTCGGAGAAGTTGTTGCCCTTCACCAAGTGGGTGCTGTGGGCGGTCATCCAGGTCCTGTTGCGGGCAACGCGCGGCCCCAGCTTCATGGGGCTCAGCAGGGTCGGGTAGCTGCTAACACCCGGAGTTTCAACATCGACAACAGACACGCTGCACACCTTTCTCGACCGACTGGTCAGTCGATACTATGGATCTGCGACGCCCCGCGTCAAGGTGCCCGACAGCCGAAGGAGAAACACACATGAGCGACAGCTCAACGAACCCGCCCTGGCTCGAGTTCTACCCGGCGGGTGTAGATCCCGAGCACGGCACGGCGTTCAGCTCTGTTACTGACGCATGGGACGCACTGCTTGCCCGGCGCGGCGAGAGCGAGCTGATCCACTACTTCGACGGGTGCCTCACCGTTACCGAAGTGGACGTCGCCTCGGACGCTCTCGCGTGGGCGTTCGACGATCGCGGGGTGCAGACGGGGGACCGCATCGGCATCTACTTGCAGAACGTTCCGCAGTACCTGATCACTCTGATCGGCATCTGGAAAGCTGGCGCAATTGCGGTTCCCCTCAACCCGATGTATCGCAGAGGCGAGCTCAGACGTCTTGTCGACGACTGTCGACCGAAAGGGATCATCCTGGCTCACTCGGATGTCGCCGAGACGACAGACACCTTGCATGGGTCCAGCGCGACCTGGCTGATCGGCACAAGTGATCGCGACTACCAGACTCGGAACGACCCCCGTGCGGCCTGGGCCCCTCCCGTCGAGGAGCGTATCGCCGACGACTTCGGACACCTCCTCGCCGTGCACGCAGAACAGCCCTACAGCGCGGTCCCGGTTGCATCAGACTCCCCTGCCCTCATCTGCTACACGTCCGGTACGACCGGCCCCAGCAAGGGCGCCATCAACACCCACGCCAACGTGCTGCACGCCGCAGCTAACTTCGGTACCTGGGTGGGCCTCGAGCCCAACGACGTCGTACTGGCGATCGCTCCGCTGTTTCACATCACCGGCATCACCCTGAACGCGATGACCGCCCTCCTGAACGACTGCAGCTTGGCCATGGTCGGGCGCTTTCAAGCTGACGTGGTGCTGGACGCAATCGCTGAGCACGGGGTCACCTTCACGATCGGCTCCATCACAGCGTTCAACTCCCTGATGGCCCCTGGAGCGGGCCTCAGCCTCCGACTTCGCCACGACCAAGGCGCTGTACTCCGGTGGCGCTCCCATCCCACCGGCGACGCTGGAGGTGTTCCAGACACGCTTCGGCCGGTACATCCACAACGTCTGGGGCATGACCGAGACGACTGGCGGCGGCATCGCTGTGCCCCGCGGAGGACGGGCGCGCATCGATGAGGCCACAGGGACTCTTTCGGTCGGGGTGCCGACTCAGGGAGCGACCGTCCGGATCGTCGACGAAGCAGGTTCGACGGCGCAGCCGGGCACGGCCGGGGAGCTCGAGTTCACCGCCCCGCAGGTCATCCCGGGCTACTGGGAAAATCCCGAGGCAACGGCGAAGACCCTCCCCGGCGGACATCTTCGCACTGGCGACGTCGCAGTGATGGACAAGGACGGCTGGATCTACCTCGTCGACCGACTCAAGGACCAGATCAATACCTCGGGCTACAAGGTCTGGCCGCGCGAGGTCGAGGACGTTCTCTACTCTCACGCAGAGGTGTTCGAGGTCGCCGTGGTCGGCCAGCCAGACCCTTATCGCGGCGAAGCAGTTGTCGCCTACGTCTCAGTCACACCAGGAGCCACCGTCACCAGCGACCAGCTGATTGCCTTCACGCGTGCTCACCTGGCCGCGTACAAAGTTCCGCGCGAGGTCCATCTCGTGGACGACATCCCGAAGACGGCGACAGGCAAGATCAGGCGTCAGGAGTTCCGCTCCTAGGCGGGGCGCTCACCTACTTGATCACCACCGGGGTCACTGGCGAGCCGACGGCGCCGGGGATGTCGAGCCCTACACCGCTGAAGAGGCACTCATACACTCCATCAGCAGCGCAGTCTCGCGCCAGTTCCTCGAGGTCGAACATCTCACCAAGGGTCATTCCCATGTCCCGAATGAGCACCGAGTGCAGAGGGACCAGACTGTGCGGCTCTGAGGAAGGCATCACCTCCACCGCAAGGTTGTCAGCGGCGACCGCCGCGATCTCACGTTCGTGAAGCCATCGACAGGTGGACAGATCGAGGCCGGGAGACGGCGGTCCGAGATAGGTTGCCATACGGCCGGCGAGGAAGTGCCGGTACCACCCTGTCCGGACAAGGAGAACGTCGCCGGAACCGACCAGCACGCCTTGCCGCCGCTCAGCAGCGTCCAGGTCCGCGGCCGTGATCGCCTCACCCGGGCCGAGCATGTCGACACCTCGGAGGGCCGCGATGTCAAGCAACACCCCGCGCGAGACCAACAGGGGTGCAACCTCGCTAAACGAGTTTCGGGTCGCACCAGCGATTGCGGTCACTGCAGAGCTCGGTACCCCGTTGTAGGCAAAGCCGTCGTAGCCAACGTGCGCCAACCCATCCCACTGCGTGGCGCATTGCAATGGCATGGTGATGACGTCGTCGGCCGCAGAGAAGCCGTCAACGTCCACCGCGTCCGTCAAGAGCCTGGTCATTCGGTGGATGGGATTGAACCTGGCATCACCGCTTGGCTGGGGTCCGGCCTTGCTGAAGGGCATTCCCAGACTGATCACGCGTCCCGTGCGTACAAGGTGGGCAGCGGCCACCCTCTTCGCAGGCGTGATGAAGTTGACCGTCCCGACCTGATCGTCCGGCCCCCAGCGACCCCAGTTGCTGAGCTCCCTGCCCACTGCCTTGAACGCAAATTCGCTGGTCGGGCCTTCCGAGATCAGGTTCACAGGATCCTTCTCACGATCATCGACGATCCACAGTTCAGTCGGCTGCAAGGTAGGCAGCGACGGTCTCTTGCAAGGTGAAGTCACCCAGCACCGAGTCCACCCGAGTGAGGAAGCTCCAGCCATCGTTACTGCGCACCACCTCGTCGACGTACGTGCCGACAGCGAAGACACTCCACACCTTCGAGATCGGACCTAGGCGAAGGGTCGACCAGTTGCTCCGGATAGTGGCCCGCCCATCGGCGACGCTGACGTCAACGACCGAGTTCGCCGTCAGATGGACCATCAGGGCTGGAGTCCCCGCCATGCCCTCGAACCAGGCCTGTATGGCTGCCCGCCCGCGCAAGACCTTCCCCATGACCGTGAGCTGGGCGTCCTCGCAGAACAGGCCGGCGAGCTCAGCCGTCCTGCCGTCATCGAGGTGTTGGCAGTAGAGGCCAAGGAGGTCTCGCACATCGTCCGCACCCGTCATATGTCCTCCTCAGATCTGCAGGCTTTCCTAGCCTGACTACACGTCCTCGACAGTGACGAATGCGCGCGTCTCGTTGATGACGTGCCACCTGTCCCGGTAGGCACTGCGCTTGCCCTGGATGCCCGAGCCATCCACCCAGGCACGCATGGAGTCCGCCGAGTCGAAGTCGTACGCGACGAGGTAGTCGGTCGTGCCTCCGATCGCGCCGTAACGCGTGCCGCTCAGGAGGCTTGCACCAACGGCAGACAGCAGCGCGGGCATGTGCTCACCGAGGTACCACTCGTTCCAGAGATGTTCCTGCCGTTCGGGCACCGGAAGGCGAACTGTCAGGAGGTTCTGGTCACGCGTCGGCTCGTCGGACCCGATGTGCTGGACGGCGATGTACACCTTCGGCGCCTCCGCAATGGCGTGGTTCCCCACCTTCGCGGCACGCTCGACCCCCTGTGCGACCCGCAACGCGGCCTCGGGGTCGGGGACACCTGCCACCAGGACTGCTCGGGATCCCCGGTCCTCCCTGATCGTGCGCGTCGACACGAGATCGGGTTGGGCCACCTGCGCACGCAGCTCATCGGAAAGAGCTCTTGCCTCTCCATCCGAAAGCAGACCCAACTCAGTCCAGACGATGACTGACTCCATCCCTGCTCCTTCATATGCCAGCGCGGATTCAGCAGACGACCAGGGAGGCTCACGGCTGCTCCTCCCACAAGCTCACTCGAGGCCGAACCGACCTAGTTCTGCGAAGACGATTGCGTCATGTGCGGGAAGAACGTAGTCGGCAAGAGCCGAGACCCGGGACATGGATGCGTAGTACTCGTCGAGGTTGACGTGCACGCCGGGGGGGATCCAGTCGGCTTGGTTCGGGCCTGCCCAGCCTTGGTCCAGAGGTACGTTGTCCGAGGCGATGGCGTGAACTCCTGCCGCCGTTTCGACCATGAGCGTCTGAAGTCCTGGTGTGTGACCCGGGGAGTGGAGCACGTCGACTCCTTGTGTCAGCGTGTAGTCGCCGTTGATGACCTTGAGGCCCTTGATGGGGCTGGCATAGCTCGGAAGCAGGAGGCTCAACAGCTGAGGGTCGTAGACACGCCGGTGTGGTGGGTAGGGAGAGGAGGCGTACTGGAGCTCCGCCTGCTGGATGAAGATGTCTGCGTTGGGGAAAGGATTGGCCTCGAGACCTAAGCAGTGATCCCAGTGGAGGTGCGACTGGACCACGACGTCGATGTCACCGAGCTTGTACCCCAAGGCCTCAAGGGCCGCTTCCGGTCGCTGCTGGGGACTCTGGAGCAGCACCCGCCCGAAACGCTCGCGGACCATCTCCGGCGTTCCCGGACCCGAGTCCACCAAGCCCACGAAATCGTCGGCAACGACCAGCCAGACGATCATCTGAGCACAGATCTTCGTACCCGGTTCCGTGAGGTACAGCTGCCCGGACTTCTCGACCTCTGTGATCTCGCCGCAGTCCAAGGGGATGATGCGCGCCGTCATGCAGTCCTCCCTTTCGACCGGCCGGTCGTGCTAGTCATGTTGGTGCGCACGTTGGAGCCGGCCGCTAGCTCAGGCACGGAGAGCCCCTGGGTGAGCATCGCGTGCATGAAGACAGCGGTGTCCCGCGCATCGGTAGCTTTGGACGGACGGAACCAGTGAACGCTCCAGTTGCACGTGCCGAGCAGGGCTCGCGCGGCCATCCTTGGATCAACCTCGCGGAACTCCCCGCGGTCGATGCATTCGCTGATCAACTGGCTGACCTTTCCGGTGAACTCAGTGCGGAGCCGGGTGATGTGGGCTCGGCTCTCGGTCGGCAGGTCCTGCTGGTGCTCGTAGAAGACCTTGACGTGACCGCGTCGTTCGGCGATGAACTCGAGGATGTCCACCATCACCTCACGCAGTTGGTCGTTCGGGCTGAGCCCTAGCGACTGACGGTTGTGGAAACGCTCGGCCATGGCGACGATGAACTCTTCGTGGATAGCGGCGAGAATCTGAGCCTTGCCT
>JAWWOY010000966.1:0-3737 GCA_033851195.1 Kribbellaceae bacterium
CGGTGCTGTGGCGTTGTTCGGGTTCTACCTTCTGCTGGTGCTGGTGTATCCGGCCGGGATGGGCTGGGGCGATGTGAAGTTGGCTGGTCTACTCGGCGGCGTGCTGGCCTACCTGTCTTGGTCCGCGCTGCTGATTGGTGCCTTCGGCGGCTTCCTGCTCGGCGCCGTGTTCGGGGTGGCGGTTATGGCCGCAGGGCGAGGCGGCCGCAAGACCGCCCTGCCATTCGGCCCCTTCATGATCGCTGGCGCCCTGCTCGCGATCTTCCTCGCAGATCCGATCTCCAACTGGTACACCGGCCTGCTCTCCTAGCCGGGTCTGGCCCCTTCCGCACCGCTGCTTGCGATGAGCTGGTTGGTTCTGCCTGGCCACCTTTGACCGATCGTGGTCGGCAGCGAGCCGCCGTGAAGGCGAGTGGTGCTCGCACTCCTCCGGATCACCGACCACTCTGACGGACTGATTAACCGGGTCTCGTCCAGCTGAGCACGGTGACCTGTCTGTGACCGGGGACTGGAGTGGTCGGGTTGGTGTCGACTAGGGCGACCTTCGAGCGCAGCACCGGCGAGCCGCTCGGCGAGCACGTTCCTGCGCTCGGGCAAATATAGACGCTCAGGTACAAGCTGAAGACGAAGCCTGGTGAGTCGTCCGGCACCTCGATCACGGGCGTGGTGAGGGTGTACGAACCGGTCTCCTTGATCCATACCGACCTGGCGATCACGCCGAAGCGGAAGACCTCGCTAGCTGAGTTATTCAGCGCGATGTCGACCACGGCGCCTGGCGTGTAGGTGGTGCCCTGGATGAAGAACAGATTGCCGACGTTGTTTACCGACTTCACCAGCGCGCAGTACCCACTGCCAGCCCCGTTATACGGCCCGGTTGTGATGCACCCGCTGCCTGCCCGGAACGCGGGAGCGATGTAACTAAGCTCGAGCTGGATCGCGTCAATGTTTTCGGAGTCACCCTTGGCTTTGAGGCTTGTCGTCACGGCGATCTTCGCCCCGCTATAGGTGCCCGCGTAGATCGCCTGAGCGAGATCTCCCTTGCGAGTGGCGTCGATTGGGATGGAGTCGGTCTGGAACGCCGAGGGTGGATTGCTACCGTTGTGTCCGGTGACCGAACCCGTGAGGTTCGGCCCGCTGCCTGTATCGACCGAGACAGACAGGTCGTCCGTGGAGGCCGAGTCGGTGTGGCGATGCGTCACCTTCACAGTTGCCGACTGTAGGACTGAGCCCGGCGGGACGGGGTTCGTCGGCGCGAAGCCGTCCACTGTGACCAACCCCGATGCGTTCTTACTGCCGCTCTTCCAACTCGCGAACGTTGTCGTGTCGACATCGCCAAGCTTGGCTGCTGTCGCGTCGGTGAAGTCGCCAGGGGTCACCGTGCTGAGCCTCAGCGCGTTCGCCCCTACCCACGCGGTCGGGCTTTCGGAGCCGGAGGTGAGGCCGTAGACCGCGACCGGCGCCGTGTCGACGTCGTACGTGCCGCAGATCTCGGCTTCACCGGACTTGACAGCAAACTGGCTGTCGCCGCCGAAGATGAACTGCACGCCGATTGCGGTGGCCCTCTTAATCGGGTTGTCGCATGAACCCGGCATGGGGGTGGGCGAAGTCGGCGGAGCGGCTACGACGGCGCCGGCAGCGTTGAGGGGCGTGCCCGCGACGAGGTGGCCGTCGTTAACCGTCCAGACGTTGCCGCCGTTCGAGTCCAATATCGGGTTCGCATTGCTGCCACTGTTGTGGAAGTCGAAGTAGTAGACGCCAGTGGCACTCGGATGTCCGGCTCCGTCGTACACCGGAGGGAACCACCAGGTGCTGTTCTTGCACAGACTGTTGCCGGCCATCATGTCGGTCAGGCCCTTGGCGTCGTCGTAGTAGCCAGGCTGGAACCGGATCACCGAGTTCGGCGACGTGCAGTTCGGCAGCGAGCGATGCGGCAGACTCGCAATCGTTGCCTTAGGCGTATATCCCGGATCGTCGCCGAGCGGGTTTGGCGGGTTTGGGTATCCGTAGTGGCACGAAGCTGCCGGAGTGCTCTGGATCGTCCCGTTGCAGGAGGTCCGGGCCCACACGTTGGCGTTGGTGTTGAGCGCTCCGTTTGCCACGTTGATGTTCGAGTTGGAGAACACGTTGCCGTGCACCCGGAACGTCGAGCCGGTCGGCTGCGTGATGGTCAACCCGTCCTCGTCGGCGATCTTGCCCAGCGTCAGGATCGCGTTGCCGGGCCTGTTGCATTTCGACAGCGATGGGCACTGGATCAGAACCTTCTTGGGGTCCGCCGCGCAGTCCACCGCGGCCGAGTCGGAGCCGTAGAAGCCGTCCAGGTGCAGAGTGTTGCTTGCGGTGACGCCGGAGCCGAAGCACTTCTGACCGGACGCGTCGTTGTAGCTACTGTTGCGGAGATTGTTGATCGCCGCCTGCATGGCGCCGTCAGCGTTGTACGTCGCCGCCGCCTGGCCGCGCAGGCCGACGGTGGCCCGGATGCTGGTGTCCGACAGCGACAGCAGAGCGGACAAGCCGAGCGCGAGCACAGTTACGATGATCAGCACCATCACGAGCGCCGCACCTTCGTCGTCGCTGGTGCGTAAGAACCGGCGCCTCATGACTGCCTCCGCTGACCGTTCAGGGTGATCTGGTAATCGCCGACCGATGGCATGGTCGCGAGGAACTGCATTTTGATCTCATCCGGCACCGTGGCGCTTTCACACGCTGTGGAGCAGCTCACGGTCAAACTCCCGGGCTTCACGTTGTGGGCCAGTACCACATAGGGCTGCGGCAACTGGTCCGGACCGATGCACTTGATACGACGCAGCTCGCTGACGGCGCCGACAGGCTCCAGGTAGTAGGCGACGATGTCGGTAGTCGGCTTCGTCATCGACTGTGCGGGATCCCAGGCATCAGATAGCAGCCGCAGCACAGCGGTTGGCGTACTCGAACTGCCGCAGGTCTTCCCACCTGCGTCGTACGCCGCATTTCGCTGGACCGAGACCTCAAACGGCACGGACTGGCCGACAATCGAGTCCCAGTTGCGGAGGCCGACCTGCGCGACGTCGCGGCTGAAGTACGACGAGCTGATCTGTGCGTCGTGTGACAGGGCCATTCGGTCGGAAGTGGTGACTGTGTGCTTGAGGGCGCTAATCGCGACGTCCGACAACGGCACTGCGATGACGCCGAGGATCACGATCGCGACCAGCAGTTCGACCAAGGTGAACCCGGCCTCGCCGCGGATCTTGCGGGTCAACTGCATGGCGACGTCCCCAAACCGCACGGCTTGCGCAGCACGACATCGACGCGCTCGCTGGCACGCCCGTCATCGCTGGCCACCTGGATGGTGAGCTTCTGCAGCCCCTTGTCCGGCGCACACGTCGACTGCCACGAAACGCCGTCCCAGTAACGGATCGAGCCCGAAACCACTGACTTTGCGAAGCCCGCCGGCAGGGTGAAGCTGGGCAGGCCGTACGACGACGGCGTCGTCGTAGCGCAGGCGACATAGTTGTCGGCAGCAACAAAGGTCTGGAGTGCTTCGGCGTAGTCGCGGACCGCCGTACCGGCCGTGGCCTGCTTGCGGTGGATATCCGACATCAGCACGCTGGTCGTCAGACCAGCCATGATCGCCACCACTGCGATGCCCATGATCGCGACGGCTATCAGCAGCTCGAGCAGGGTCTCCCCTCGCTCGTCGGCGACTCTGCATCGTCGAGACATCAGGGTTGCACCTGGCGGAAGATCCCGTACATCGCCGA
>JAWWOY010000967.1:0-2877 GCA_033851195.1 Kribbellaceae bacterium
GTCCCATCCTCGCGCGGCGAGGCGCGTTCTCAGATCGTCGCGATCGATACTGAGCCGGCAGAACGTGAGTGCGGCCCCCGGGATCCGGTCAGCGTAGGTGCGAGCCCGGTCGACGTCGACGGTGCCGGATATCACTACGCATCGAGCACCGGCCGTCCGGAAGGCCGCTACCGCCGCGGCAACATTCGCGACCTTGACCCGGTGGTTGTGCGGGTCCTCAGCCGGGGAGGGATAGCACATTCCGAGTTGGTCGACGTCGACGTAGCCGACCCGAATGCCAACGCTGTCGAGCTGGGAGAAGATCCCCCAGCCAACTGTTGTCTTACCGACTCCACACGGGCCGCAGACCCACAGGACGGGTAAGAGATCGCTGCCCATGGAGCGGGTGAGTTCGTTGGAGGGTCTCATAGGAATCCTTGTGTCGTTCAGATCTGAGGTGTGGTCAGGAGCCGGCGAGCTGGAAGTGCCAGAAGATGGCGACCGGCAGGTCGCGGTAGGCGGCGTTGGCGGCCTCAGTCGCCCAGGTTTGGAGGAGCCACGGGTCGGCCACGGTGTTGGCCGGGAGCGGTTCGGGCTGGCTGTCCGGGTCGACCACGTCGCCGAATCGCGGCTCGAAGCAACTGCGGACCTGAAGACCGAGAGGCAAGGCTGCGGTCAGGTAGTCACTGGTTTGGTGATGCCAGTGCGGAATGTAGCCCTGCCGCCCGTCGAGGCTGGTCTTGACCAGGGGGTAGGCGTGGGCGCCGATAATGAAGCCGCGAACGTCGGAGATCACCAGGTGGCCGCCGGGTCGTAGGACCCGGGCGAACTCGGCCAGCACGGGCTCCAGGTCTCGCACGTGGGAGAGCGCCAGTGCGCAGACAAGCACATCGACGTGATCATCCGGGACAGGCAGGCGGTGCAGGTCGCCGAGGTGGAACTCGCCGTCCGGAACCTTGGCCAGGGCCTTCGCCAGCATCCCCGGCGAGCCATCGACGCCGATCACCTGGTGACCAAGAGACACCAGGTACTCGGTGTGGCGGCCAGTGCCACAAGCGGCGTCCAAGGCGACACCGATCGGCAGACCGGCCAGCATCTCCCGGACGATCGGCTGCTCCAGGTCGATGAGCCCATTGCCTGGCTCGTCGTAATCCACCGACCAGCCGTCGTACCCATCTACGGTGGTGAGCGGGTCGACCATGAGCGCGTCGCCGAATCGATCGACGGAGTCCAACAGAGCCCGGGCTTCGGCCAGGCGGGCCTCGATGAACTCGCGACCGTAGTCACCGGCGAAGCCACGAAGCAAGGCAACGCCCTGCATGCCCACGAGATAGGCCAGTGGGTGTTGGTAGATCGCGCTGGTCCCGAAGGCGAATGAATCAATTGCAGCTTCGATGGAGCCGCCCGAGTTGTCGGAAAGATTCATTGAGCTCTCTCTGTCGTTGGGGCCTGAGCGGAGGCAAGCGAGGTGCGATCAACCTGCCTCCGGTGAATGAGGTTCCCGAGTTGAAAGTGCCAGACGATGAAGTGCGGAACGCCGCGGTAGGCGGCGTTCGTGGCGGTCGGAGCCCACGGGTGCAGGGCCCAGATACCAGGCAGGTTGTCCGATGCGACGTAGCGTGCGATGGGCTCGTCGCCGCCCGGCGGTGTTCCGGTTTCGTCGACCAGGGGTTCAGGCCGGGGCGGCTCCTCGCAGCTGCGGACCTGAAGGTTCAGAGGCAGCGCCGCCTTCAGATAGTCGCTGGTCGAGTGAACCCAACTCTGCACCGAGCCGGACTTCCCGTCTGGTCCACCTTTGATCATCGGATACCGCCTCGCTCCAGGCAGAAGACCGCGGCTGTCGGAGATCACCAGGTGGCCCCCAGGACGCAGTACCCGGACGAACTCGGCGAACACGGGAGCCAGGTCGGGCACGTGTTCGAGCGCAAGTCCGCACAGCACCACATCAACGTGGTCATCGGGAATCGGCAGGTGGTGCAGATCGCCCTCGTGGAACTCAGCAGCCGGAACCTTCAGTCGGGCCTTGGTCAGCATGCCGGGCGAGCTGTCTACACCGATGACCTTGTGACCAAGAGATGTCAGGTACGCCGTGTGCCGGCCGGTGCCGCAGGCGGCGTCTAGCGCGACACCGACAGGCAGCCCGTCCAGGATCTCCCGGACGAACGGCTGCTCCCGATCGATCATCGCGTTCCCGGGCCGGTCGTAGTACTCCGCCCAACCGTCATAGCCGTCCGCCGTGGCGATCGGGCCCGCGGTGCCTCCCTTGCCCAATTGGTCGGCGGAGTCCAGCAAGGTACGGATCTCGGTCAGCCGGGCCTCGGTGAACTCACGGTCGTACTCGCCCGCAAAGGCACGCAACAGGGCGACGCCTTGCAGGCCCAGCAGGTACGCCAGCGGGTGCTGATAGATGGCGGCATCGGCTGGAGTGTCGATGGAGTGACTCACAGATCTCCCTTGTGTCGTCCACGATTCGCGTGAAGGAGCACAGCGCGCGAGCAACCGCCCGTCGGACGGTGGAGGCGATCCGTGCAAGGGCGCGCAGCAGAGACGCTGCGGGCTTCAACTGCGGCGAAAGGCAGTAGCGCCAGCGCACACACGATTCGAAACGCTCCAGGCTCAGGTGACGGCCGGGAGCGTCGACAGGGCGCTGGCAACGGATCAGAACATGACGGGAGTGTTGTCCGGACCATCCGAAGGCGTCAATTCATTTCTTCTGCTTAGTGGTCGGAGCCGGCAGATTGCTTGAGGTGACCTGCCGCCCCGGACTACTCCACATCGATGAGAGAGAAGTCGCAGGCATGGTGGACTCAACAAGCTTCACTCATGCCACCACCGGCCATGCGTCGTACGGGCGGGTGGCGCAACGCGGAGGCCTGCGCGACGTGGATGGAATCGTTC
>JAWWOY010000980.1:0-2884 GCA_033851195.1 Kribbellaceae bacterium
CTCCCAGTCGGGCCAGTTCCATTGCCGCCGTGTCCATTGCCAGTTGGTCCAGTGCTGCCTGGCCCATTGGCGCCGGAACCGCTCGTGACCGGGTTGGACTGGGGCTGACTGCCAGGACGGTTAGCAACCGGGGCCTGGCCTCCAGGGCCGTAACCGCCCTGTCCCTGCGCAGTTGGACCTGGCCCGTAGGTCCCTGGTCCAGGCGATGCCGGTCCAGGCGGTGCCGGGCTGTGCGGTGCCGGGCTGTGTGGTGCCGGACCTGGAGAAGCGGGCCCACCGTTGCCGGAATAACCGGACCCGTTCGGGCTGCCGCGGAACGGGTTGGAGTCTTCCCGGTAGCCGTAGGGGTCAGTTCGGAATGAACTCGGTTCGGATGTATCGGGTTCGCGCCGGAACGGGCTTGGTTCGGTGGCTTCGGGTTCGCGCCGGAACGGGCTTGGTTCGGACGGATCGGGCTCACGCCGGAACGGACTGGGATACGAATTCGGTTGCGTCGTCTCGTCGTATTGGGACGATTCGCCGTACTCGGAACCTCGCGGTGATTCGCCGTACCGGGACGGCCGCGACGTGTCGCCGTATTCCGATCCCCGGGGCGATTCGCCGTACTGGGGTGGGTAGGTCGACGGTCGGGGCGCTTGGGGCAGGTCGCCGCGACCTTGGTTCGGCGGTGCCTGCAGCGGTTGCGCGGACTGGCCTGGGCCCGGCCCGTACGGGGGCTTGGGAACGTAGGGCTGTTGCGGCACCGGACCGCGCTCGTAGGACCTTGGTGCGTTCGGCAGCGAGGGGGCAGGGTCGAGGCCGTCCAGGGCGGTCGAGCGGTCGCGGCTCTGCCAGGTCTCAGGAGCGGGGTCGGGGATCGCGCCGCGCTCGGGGTAGCCGTACTCCGAGCCGGAATGATCCGGGCGGCCGGTTGTCCGGTTCCTCGGTCCGGTCCCGTACGGCGCCGGCAGTTCGTCCTCGGCGTCGCCGTTGGTACCGGCCGACGTGAAGTTGTCAACCATGCCCTCATCGTCCCACCGTTGCCCAAGGGGAGCGATACCACCCGCGAGTGAGGCATCCCTCACACCGTCGGAGGGCACACCGGAGCCGGCCGGAGGTGCGGGCGTTGCACCGGTCGGCGGAACGGGTTGATCAGGCGCTCGGCGGTGGCGCCATCCTGCGGTCAGCTGTCCGTGGCCTTACTCGCGTCTTCGCGCCAAGCGTTGGTGATAGGCAGCCGGCGGTCCCGGCCGAAGGCTTTGTGGGTGATCTTCGGGCCCGGCGGATACTGACGCCGCTTGTACTCGGCCTTGTCGACCAACTGGATCACCTTGCTGACCAGTTCGGTGTCGAACCCGGCAGCGACCAGTTCGGCCGTGCCGCGGTCTTGCTCCACATAGTCGTCGAGCATGTCGTCCAGCAAGTCGTACGGCGGCAACGAGTCGGTGTCGACCTGTCCGGGCCGGAGTTCGGCGGACGGCGGCTTGGCGATCGCGTTCTCCGGGATCGGCGGCTGCTGCCCGCGGGCCTTTGCATCCGCGTTGCGCCACTTCGCCAGCCGCCAGACCACAGTCTTCGGCACGTCCTTTAGCGGCGCGTAGCCGCCGACCGCGTCGCCGTAGATGGTGGAGTAGCCGACCGACAGCTCCGACTTGTTGCCGCAGGCAAGAACCAGGTGGCCGTCGGCGTTCGACAGCCCCATCCAGATCACGGCGCGGACCCGGGCCTGCAGGTTCTCCTCGGCCAGTCCGGTCAGCCCGAGGGTGTCGAGGAACGGCTGCACCAGCGGCTGGATCGGCACGACGCGATAGTTCAGCCCGGTCCTGGCGGCCAGTTCGGCGGCATCGTCGCGCGAGTGGTCGCTGGAGTACACGCTCGGGTTGGAGATGCCGAACACGTGCTCGGAGCCGATCGCGTCGCAGGCGATCGCGGCGACCAGCGAGGAGTCGATGCCACCGGACAGCCCGAGCAGCACCGACTTGAAACCGTTCTTCACGACATAGTCGCGCAACCCCGTGACGATGGCGTTGTACATCGCCGCCTCGGCCGACAGCCGCGGCGCCTGGGCGGTGGCGATCGGCTCGTACGCCGGCAGCGGGTCGGACTGCAGCACGGTGTGCTCGATCCGGATGCCCTCGTACTCGCCGGACGGCGTACCGGTCGGGGCCGGCAGGTCCAGGTCGACCACCATGCTGCCCTGCTCGAACTGCGGCGCCCGGGCGAAGATCTTGCCGCCGGCATCGGCGATCAGCGAGTCGCCGTCGAAGACCAGTTCGTCCTGGCCGCCGATCAGGTTCACGTACGCCAGCGAGCAGCCGGCCTCGCGGGCGCGCCGGCTGACCAGCTCACCGCGGGCGTCGTCCTTGCTCACCTCGTACGGCGAACTGTTGACGACCAGCAGCAGGCCGGCACCGGCGGCGCGGGTGGCGGCGACCGGCCCGCCGTCCTGCCAGAGGTCCTCGCAGATCACCAGCGCCACGTCGATGCCGTGGATCCGGATCACCTGCAGGCTGCCGCCGGGCACGAAGTGCCGGAACTCGTCGAACACGCCGTAGTTCGGCAGGTGGTGCTTCACCGCGCTGGCGACGACCTCGCCGCGGTACAGCACGGCTGCGGAGTTGGTCGGGGAGCCTTTCGGCCGGCCGAGCCGGTCGATCCCCATCGCCGTACCGGTGGCGCGATCGAGGTAGCCGCAGACGACCACGATCTCGCCCAGGCCCTCGTCGGCGAGCCTGGCCGCGAGCTTGCCCATCCGGACCTGCGAGGCGTCCACGAACGACCGGCGCAGGGCCAGGTCCTCGACCGGGTAACCGGTCAGCGCGAGTTCCGGGAAGGCGACCACATGGGCGCCGCGCTCGACCGCGTTCCGGGTCCAGGAGATGATCTTCTCGGTGTTCCCGTCGAT
>JAWWOY010001077.1:0-2766 GCA_033851195.1 Kribbellaceae bacterium
GCCGGCCATCTGGTCAAGCGCGCGACGGATGCGGAGCGAGGGATCACGGACACACTGCTTCGGAGTCTCCCGGAGGAGACCCGGACAGACGGTCTGTCAAACAGAGTGAAGTCGGTCGGCTCGCTGGCCCGCAAGCTGAGAAAGTATGCGGATCAGGAGTTCGCGCCCCCCGGAGAGGTGGTATCGGCCATCGAGGACGTGGTCAGATTCACCATTGTCACGCCGACCGACAGGTCACTGGTCAACAAGACGCTCGAAGCTGTGGCTCAACTCGAGAACGAAGGCTGGCGAGTAGAGAAGGCCGAGCATTCGTACCTGAGAGGCAATCGCTATAAGGGGATTCATGCCACCATGCGCGAGCCAGGAGGTCTTGCCGTTGAGGTCCAGTTCCACAGTGAGCACGCCCTCGCGGTCAAGAAGGCGACCACGCGCTTGTACAGCAGGGAACGGGATCAGTCACTCAGCGCGGAGGAACGCACAGCGGCGCGGCAGGTGATGATCGCGTGCGCGGATGAGCTGTCGACGCCTCCCTGTCTGGCCCAACTCGAGCGGCTGGGTGATGCGCCGATGGCAGTCAAGGTCTATCCCGGTGCAGGAGCAGCGCAGAGACCGAATGTCGTACGGTCGGGTAGGGGAGCAGACATGGTGGGCCACCCGGCGCAGCGCACGTGGAAGGGGTTCGGCCGGTGAAGCTGTTCAAAGTTGCCGAGGGCAACCGTGATCTCTGGGTCGCAGTACTGATCAGCGAGCGGATGTATGTGTACGTCGACAACACGGGTCGGTTCCACCAGAACGCCGCGGTGTCGGAGGACTATTTGGAGGACCAGAGGCTGAAGTACGAGCCGATCGGGGTCAGCCAGGCCCAGGCGTTGATCGACCAGCACGTCGGTCTCGGCGATGAGGCCAAGGTGAGGGACCAACTGGATCGCTACAGGGCCGACCCGGATTCATTGGCCGTGGACACGGTCTTTGCACAGATAACAGGCAGCTGATAGCGGTGAGCGGTCGGCAGGGTCCAGAAAAGCGCTCACCGAGCACAGGCCTCCGGAGCTGACACTCGGCGGAAGAAGGTGCGCAGGTCCTCGACGAGCACCGCCGGCGCTTCCATGGCGGCGTACCACCGCGCCGCGGGACGTAGGTTAGCTCACGACTTGCGCAGAAGGCGGCTCGGACACAAGCCGGTCGTCCCCAGATTGTGGGCGGCGCCCATTAGTGTCCCTGGCATGGAGACGAGCACAGGAAACCATGTCATGGTGGGCAGCGTCCCGATTGCCCTGGCCACAGCGGTCCGGTGGGTGCGGGAGTACACCAACCCGGAGAACGCCACCGGAAAGGCGCCGTACGCCTATCCTGCGTACGACCATTACGAGAGCGAAACCAACGACCCTCTACGCATCACCGACGCAGATCTATTGGCGCCTGTGCTGCTCAACGTGCCCCCGAAGATCCGCACCTTCTACGATCTCCAACGCATCCGCGGAATTCTCGAAAGCGGCCTCGCGAATGATGATCTAGCGCGTCCGCTGGCTGAGATCGAGGACCCTGGACGGATCGCTGCGATGGTCAAGCCCCTCTACGCGGTGATTGACGACCCGAAGACGAAGCCCTGGCGGGTGCGAGCCACGCTGCTGTCGAAGGTGCTGCACCGTAAGCGTCCGCAGTCGCTGATATTGCACGACAAGTGGGTCAAGGCTTGCTACGTCGGTGACGGCAAACCTGTCACACCAGTCAAGGGACGGACCTGGGCGGACTACATCGCCGCAGTCACGACCGCCATCGGAGACGACATCCGTGGTCAGCAGCCTGCGTTCGCACAACTCGACGCAGCCACTGGCACTCCGGGCACGATCAGCCACGTCAGACTGCTGGACATCCTGGCCTGGAGGTCCCAAGGCAACGCACCCGAGGACAAGGCTGAGTAGCGGTGCAGCGCCTTCACTGCTGAGCGCACTCGCGATGGCCGCTGCTGTTTGTGTACGCCAGCTGCATTGGCGCCCTCCAAGCGGTGGATGTAACGCGCACCCCGTCAGGGCCGATCATCTGGCGGGAGGTTGTCCTGATTATGAGCCGTTTGAACTGGGACCGGGAGCAGCGCCTCGGACGGTTGGCCGCATCGCTGGGCACACCGGATGGCGAAGGAACGCGGGCTGATCCAGCAGTCGCCCAAGTCGGCAGGAGGCCGCGGCGGCCATCACCGCCAAGGATTCTGAGACTTACCCGAGCCCAATCCGCCTCGTTGACCGTGAAGCAGGTCACCTTGCTGACCGAACTTGCCAATGATGTTGTGAGCGCGTTCGACGCGCAGCGTCGCGGCCAGAGCAAGAAGGCTACCCGGCGTGCGACCGCCGCTCGGTTGAGAGCGCGGTCCGTCGCGATCAGTCTCCGTCGCTCGCATCATGCCGAACGGATGGTCGTTGCAAATAAGGCTCTCAGCCTCGTCGCCAGTCTGGGCAGGAAAGGCATACGTACCGAAGGAGCACAGAACAACATCTGTCACAGGTGCCACCTCGCATTGACGCCTTCTGACCATGCGGCGGGTCGTAGCGAGCATCCTGAATGCGACTGAGAGGGCAACAGGTAGGCGAAGAACGTGGGGCAGAGGGCGGCGGCGAACCAGGATTCGAAGTGGGCGGGGGACCAATCGCGCTGGCGGACCAGTGTCACCCTTCACCAGGCATCGACCATCCCCCATGGCTACACGTTTGCGGTACCGCGGCCGATAGCAGGTTGTTGCACCGATAGCGGCTCGTTGTCGCCGATCGCAGG
>JAWWOY010001038.1:0-6449 GCA_033851195.1 Kribbellaceae bacterium
TCCGCGAGCCCGGACGCCTACAGCTGCTCGGTGACCAGCGGGAACGCCTTCGGCGGGAACGAGAGGTAGAAGGCGTTGTTGCCCAACGTGCCGCGCTCGGCGTCGAGCGCCTCGACCGTCTGCCGCAGGCGGGTGAAGGCCTCGGCGTCGTCGAAGGTGCCCTGGACGAAACGGATGCCCCGCGCGAGCTGGCGCCAGACGTCCTCGTGGAACGGCGTCCGGGAGTGCTCCTTGACGGCGTCGTGGACGACCTTCGCGAAGTCCTGGTCCCCCCAGTCCCGCCGCGCGAACCCGACGAGGGCGAAGCCGGGCGGCAGCAGCCCGCGGTTCGCGAGGTCGTAGACCGCGGGCATGAGCTTCTTGCGGGCGAGGTCGCCGGTGACGCCGAAGATCACCAGGCTGCACGGCCCGGCGATCCGGGGGAGCCGCCGGTCCTGGGGATCCCGCAGCGGGTTCACAGGACCGGTCTGCTCCTCGTCGAAATCTGCGGTCATGCGCCGCTTGCCTCCGATGATTTGTCAGATGCGTCGAGTAGAGAGATGAGCTGCTCGACACCGGCGGCGGGATCGGTGAGGTGCAGCCGTAGTACGGGACGGCCACGGTCGGCCAGTACGCCGGCGTCGCCCGCGGCCTGGGCCGTGATCAGCGTGCCGAAGGAGAACGGCCGGTCGGGGATCTCGACGTCGGTGGATTCCGACGACGTGATCTGCAGGAACACGCCCTGCGGGTGGCCACCCTTGTGGTACTGACCGGTGGAGTGCAGGAACCGCGGTCCCCAGCCGAAGGTCACCGGACGACCGGTGCGGTTGCTCAGCGCAGGCCGGATGGCCATCAGGTTCTCGTCGCGCTCGGAGTCCAGGTACGCCATGACCGCGAGGTACCCGTCTTCGCCGAGCTTGCCCAGCAGCGACTCCAGCGCTCCTGCAACGGTGTCGATGCCGTCGAGCAGGCCGTCGGTCCCACGGACCTCCACAGCACCGTCCGTGAAGGCAGCGGCCTCCGGCTCGGGCTGCGCGTCCAGCAGACCACGCGCTGCCTTCTTGGCGCTCTCCACATCAGGCTGGTCGAACGGGTTGATCCCGAGCAGGTAGCCGGCGACCGCAGTCGCTGTCTCCCACAGCAAGAACTGCCCACCCAGCGAACCGGACGTCATCGCAGTCGGTACGTCGGTTGTGCCCTTCGTCTCCACCAGGGCGTGGACCAGGTCGGACGCGTCGCTGGCCAGCTCGGGTGCGGTGACGCCCTCCACTGCGACCGGGAGCACGCCGGTGCCGTTCTTGCCGGTGCTCTCCGCGATCAACTGCTCGGCCCAGTCCGGGAACCCGACGACGTCCGAGCCGTGAGCGGCCAGAATCGCCTTGTCGCGGCCCGGGCTGGCAGCCAGTACGGCGGCCAGCAACAGGGCAGGGTTCTCCGGGCTGTCAGCCTGCAGAACGGGTGCTGCTTCTGCCGCCTGGTCCAGCAGTTCGGCGACGTCCGCGCCGGCGAGAGCCGACGGAACCAGACCGAAGGCGGTCAGGGCGCTGTAGCGGCCGCCCACGTGCGGGTCGGCGAGGAAGGTCTTGCGGTAGCCCTCATCCTCGGACAGCTGCTGGAACGGCGAGCCCGGATCGGTGACCACGACGACCCGCGACGGGGCGTCGATACCGGCGTCGGTGAACGCCTTCACGAAGACGCGACGCTGGCTGTCGGTCTCGACCGTGCCACCAGACTTGCTGGAGACCACCACAACCGTGCGCTGCAGGTCCCCGGCAAGCGCCCTGGCGATCACGTTCGGGTTGGTCGAGTCCAGTACGACGAGCTCGACGCCCGCCGTCCGGGTGATGACCTCCGGCGCGAGCGAGGAGCCGCCCATGCCGCAGAGCACGATCCGGTCCAGGCCCTCGGCGCGCAGGTCCGCCTGCAGCGCTTCGAGCTCGGCCAGCAGCGGCCGGGACGACTCGTGCAGGTCGACCCAGCTGAGCCGGATCGCGGCCTCGGACTCGGCCTCGGGACCCCAGACGGTGGCGTCCTTGGCGGCGATCCGGGAGGCGATCTTCTCCGAGACCAGCCGGTCGATCGTCTTCGACCAGTCGCCGCCCTGCGCGACAACGGCGGGTGCGGTCATTTGGCCGCACCCTTGAGGGCCTGCGTGACGGTGTCCTGCAGCTCGCTCCAGGAAGCGTCGAACTTGCTGACGCCTTCGTCCTCGAGCACCTGCACGACGTCGTCGTAGGAGATGCCGAGGTTCTCCAGGTCGGCGATCACCTTGCGGGCCTCGTCGTAGCTGCCGCGGACGGTGTCACCCGGCACCTCGCCGTGGTCGGCGACGGCGTCGATGGTTGCCTGCGGCATCGTGTTGACCACGCCCGCGGTGACCAGTTCCTCGACGTACATAGTGTCGCGGTAGGACGGGTCCTTGGTGCCGGTGGAGGCCCATAGCGGGCGCTGCGGCTTGGCGCCGGCCGTCTCGATCTCGCGCCAGCGGTCGGACGAGAAGATCTCCTCGTACGCCTCGAACGCTAGCCGGGCGTTCGCGATGGCAGCCTTGCCCTTCAAAGCCTTCGCCGCAGCTTCGGAAGCGGTGCCGGTCAAAGCGTCCAGGCGTTTGTCCACCTCGGTGTCCACCCGGCTGACGAAGAAGGAGGCGACGCTGCCCAGCTTGGTCACGTCGTGCCCGTTGTCCAGTGCCTTCTCCACACCGGTGAGGAACGCATCGGCGACGGCGCGGTAGCGCTCCAGCGAGAAGATCAGCGTCACGTTCACACTGATGCCCGCAGCAAGAGTTGCGGTGATCGCCGGCACCCCTTCGAGGGTGGCCGGGATCTTGATGAAGACGTTCTCCCGGCCGACGATGTCCCACAGCTCCTTGGCCTGGGCGATCGTCTTCTCGGTTTCGCGGGCCAGCCCCGGCTCGACCTCGATCGAGACCCGGCCGTCCACGCCGTCGGTGTCGTCGTACACCGGCTTGAACAGGTCGGCGGCGGCGCGGACGTCATCGGTGGTGATGATCCGGATGGCCTCGTCGGTGGAGACACCCTTCGCGGCCAGGGCCGCCACCTGCTCGGCGTACGTGTCCGCGTCGGACAGCGCCTTCGCGAAGATCGTCGGGTTGGACGTGACCCCGCTGATGTACTGGTCGTGGATCATCGCGGCCAGCCCGCCGCTGGCGAGCCGCTGCCGCGAGAGGTCGTCGAGCCAGATGGAAACGCCTGCCTCGGCGAGTGCTTTCAAGCGATCGTTCATACCGGACCCTCCGTAGGGTTCTGTTCTGTTGTGGGTGTTCAGCGCTCGTTGGTGGCGTCCGCGCCGGCATCCCCGGCGATGGCACTGTCGTCACCGATGCCGACCGGACCGGAGGCGCCACGGTTCGCCGCGGTGCCCTTGCCGCCCAGTTCGGCCGCGGCGGCGATGCTCTCCTCGGCGGCCTGTGCGACGGCTTCGGCGGTGATGCCGAACTCGCGGTACAGCGTCTTGTAGTCGGCGGACGCGCCGAAGTGCTCCAGGCTGATGATCCGGCCGGCGTCACCGACGATCTCGCGCCAGCCCTGGGCGATGGCGGCCTCGACCGAGACCCTGGGCCGCACCTGCGGCGGGATGACCGAGTCGCGGTAGGCCGAGTCCTGCTCGTCGAACCACTCGCGCGACACCATCGACACGACACGGGCCTTGATGCCCTTCGCCGCCAATTGCTTGCGCGCCTCGACGGCGAGTTGCACCTCGGAGCCGGTGCCTATCAGCACCACATCCGGCTCGCCGTCGGTGTCGAGCAGGGTGTAGCCACCCTTCGCCACGTTCTCCGTCGTCGCGAACCCGTCCGTGCCACGCGGGTACGTCGGGACGTTCTGGCGGGTCAGGATCAGTCCGGTCGGACGGTCGGTGTGCTCGAGGATCGCCTTCCAGGCCGCGGTGGTCTCGTTCGCGTCCGCAGGCCGTACGACGTCCAGGCCCGGGATCGCGCGCAGCGCGGCCAGGTGCTCCACCGGCTGGTGGGTCGGCCCGTCCTCGCCGAGACCGATCGAGTCGTGCGTCCAGACGTAGGTGACCGGAAGCTGCATCAGCGCGGCCAGCCGCACCGCCGGGCGCATGTAGTCACTGAAGGTCAGGAAGGTGCCGCCGTAGGGGCGGGTACCGCCGTGCAGGGCGATGCCGTTCAGGATCGACCCCATCGCGTGTTCGCGGATGCCGAAATGCAGCACCCGGCCGTACCAGTCGCCCGGGAAGTCCTTGGTGGCGTGCTCCGGCGGGATGAACGACGGCTCACCCTTGGGGGTGGTGAGGTTCGACTCGGCCAGGTCGGCAGAACCGCCCCACAGTTCGGGCAGCTTCGGCGCCAGCGCGGTGAGCGTGTCACCGGAGGCTTTGCGCGTGGCAACGCCCTTCTCGTCAGCCGGCCAGCTCGGCAGGGCGTCCACCCAGCCAGGGGTCAGCTCACGCCGTCCGAGCCGCTCGAACAGGTCCTTGCGCTCGCCCGCGCTGGCTGCCCAGACGTCGTACCGGCTGTTCCACTCCTTCTGCAGCTCGGTGCCGCGGTCGATCGCCTTGCGGGTGTGAGCGATGACGTCGTCGGCCACCTCGAAGGTCTTGTCCGGGTCGAAACCGAGCAGCCGCTTGGTGGCGGCGACCTCCTCGGCGCCGAGGGCGGAACCGTGGGCCTTGCCGGTATTCCGCTTGTTCGGAGCCGGCCAGGCGATGATCGTGCGGAGCTGGATGAAGCTCGGCCGGGAGGTCTCGGCCTTCGCCGCGACCAGGGCGTCGTACAGGCCCTGGACGTCTTCCTCGTAGCCGGCGCCGCCGTTCGTCCAGTCGATCCGCTGCACGTGCCAGCCGTAGGCCTCGTAGCGGGCGGCGACGTCCTCTGAGAAGGCGATCGAGGTGTCGTCCTCGATGGAGATCTTGTTGTCGTCGTAGATCAGCGTCAGGTTGCCCAGCTGCTGGTGGGCCGCCAGCGAGGAAGCCTCGCTGGACACGCCTTCCTCCAGGTCGCCGTCCGACGCGATCGCGTAGATCTCGTGGTCGAAGAGGCTCTCACCGACGGGCGGCTCGGGGTCGAGCAGGCCGCGCTCGCGGCGGGCCGCCATCGCCATCCCGACCGCGTTGCCGACACCCTGGCCGAGCGGACCGGTAGTGGTCTCGACGCCCTTGGTGTGCCCGTGCTCCGGGTGGCCGGGGGTCAGGCTGCCCCAGGTGCGCAGCGACTTCAGGTCGTCCAGCTCGAGGCCGTAGCCGGCCAGGTAGAGCTGTATGTAAAGGGTGAGGCTGGAGTGTCCGGCCGAGAGCACGAACCGGTCCCGGCCTGGCCATTGTGGGTCCGCGGGGTTGTGCCTCATCACCTTCTGGTACAAGAGATAGCCCAGTGGCGCCAGGCTCATCGCAGTACCGGGGTGGCCGTTGCCGACCTTCTCCACGGCGTCCATCGCGAGCACTCGCACGGTGTCGACCGCGCGCTGATCGAGCTCGGTCCAGTCAAGCCTTGTATGGTCCAGCACTGGGTTGGTCTTCTCGCTCACGCCGACGGCGCTCCTCTCGATGGCTGCAACACTCCGTCTGGATGGCGTCGGAGCGGTCGGCCGGAGCGTCCGAACCCACGCCGATCGCGCCACCGCGCTACCGTCTGCGAGCCTACTCGCCCGGGCATTCTCCGCCTTCCACACCTCCTCCGCCTTCCACACCTCGCCAACCGGTACCGCCCCGTCCTTGTTCCCGGCACTCCCGGACGTCTCTCGCAGGTCACATCTCGTTCCATCCCATGGCCGGGTTACCGCCTTCAGACAGTCTCGTTGCTCCGGCGGCACGGTTGTCTGTCGGGGTGTGCTTGTCCGCTGTTGTGTGGGTGTCGTGTCTGTGCCCCGGAGGGCGCGTGAGCAACCTGATCGGGAGGGGTGCAATTCGTACCGCCGGGCGGTCGTAGACTGTCGATCCGTCAGTGCCGGTCCCCGGCGTCAACCCAATTCGTTCGAGGTGTTCGTGACGGCCGTCGATCCGCGACCAGCCGCGACGACGTCGTACCCGACAGCGCCGCTTCCTGCCGACCCTTCCTCGCTAGAGGTGCCAGGTCCGTCGGTGCGCGACGTGATCAAGGCGTACGTCGGTCTGACCAAGCCGCGCATCATCGAGTTGCTGCTGATCACCACCGTGCCGGTGATGTTCCTGGCTGCCGACGGTGTGCCCGGGCTGGGCGTGGTCGCGGCGACCCTGCTCGGCGGCATCCTCGCCGCGGGCAGCGCGAACACGATCAACTGTGTGCTCGACCGCGACATCGACGAACAGATGCGCCGCACCCGCCGCCGTCCGCTTCCGCGCCACGCGGTCAGCCCTCGCTCGGCGACCATCTTCGGTGTGGCGCTGGGTGTCCTGGCGACGCTCGAGTTGGGCCTGCTGGTGAACTGGCTGTCGTCGGTGCTGGCACTGGCGGCGAACCTCTTCTACGTCTTCGGCTACACCATGTGGCTGAAGCGCCGTACCGTCCA
>JAWWOY010001019.1:0-2749 GCA_033851195.1 Kribbellaceae bacterium
CGTAGGCACCGACCGGGACGCTGGCCTTGCCCGCGTCGTTCAGCTTCGGCCACGGCAGTACGCCGAAGTCGTCGGGGAACGCCTTCTGGATCAGCGGGAAGGTCCACAGCCCGGTGAACTGCATCGCGGTCAGGCCCTGGGTGAACGCGGACGGGTCGGACCAGTCGGTCGGGGCGCCCAGCAGCAGTGACTTGGACGTGAACAACTCGCGCAGCTTGCGGAACGACTCCACCGCAGCCGGGTCGTCGAAGCCGAAGGTATTGTCCGGCTTGAGATAGTCGAGCCCGGCCGACCAGAGCGCTGGACCGCCGAGGACGCCGACGCCGCCGTCGTTGCCGAGGAAGAGGCCCTTCACTTTGCCGGTGGTCAGCTTCTTCGCCGCGGCCAGCAGTTCGTCCACTGTGGTAGGGGGCTGGACCCCGGCGGCCGACAGCAGGCTCTTGCGGTAGACCAGCAGTTGCATGTCGGTGACCTGCGGAATCGCGTAGAGCTTGCCCTGGTAGGACATCCGCTCGATCAGGGACGGGGTGAAGTCGGCCTTGGCATCACCGAGCAGGTCGGTCAGGTCAACCACCTGACCGCCCTTGATCATGTCGATGCTCGGGCCGTTCCCGTACTCGAAGACGTCCGGGCCGCCCTCGGTCAGCAGCGCCGAAGCAGCCTTCTTGTCGTAGTCCCCGGGCGACCACTGAACTGTGACAGTCGCGTCTGGGTACTCCTTGGCGTACCTCTCCACAGCCTGCTGGGTGCCAGCCTCGCCGTACTGGTGGTACCACTGCGCCAGCGCGGGTTTGCTCGCGCTGCCGCCGGGGTTGTCGGAGCGCCCGGTGTTCGAGCCGCAGCCGGCCACTGCCATCGCGGCCAGGCCGCCGCCGATGGCGAGGAACCGCCGCCGGTTCATGAAACCGTTGCTGCCAGCGTCCGACATGTCTTCGTACCTCCGAGATCCCGCGCGGTCCACAGCCCACGCACCTGCCCGAGACCTTACGTCGATCCGGGTTCCCCAGGTCGCCCCTTTCCACAGTGCAGGACGGACGGAATCGGGTAGCCTTTCGCCATGTCCTGCCCACGTGACTAGAGATCGCTCCACGTGAGCCCTGAGTGGTTCGCGCTGTCGAGCTCATCCCCAACATCGGCCCCGGTTCTGCCATGGCCGTATATCTCTAGGAGCGTTCTTCCGTGTCCAGCACGTCTCGTGCTGGGAGCTACCGTGACGTCCTGCTGCTGCCGAACGCGCTGCGCACCTTCGCGCCCGCGCTGCTCGGCCGGCTGTCGTACGGGTTGCTCCCGCTGTCCGCCTTGTTCACCGTTCAACACTCCACCGACTCTTTCGCAACCGCCGGCACCGCAGTGGCCGCTTTCGGCCTCGCCTCGCTGTCGATGCCGTTCAAGGCGCGGCTGGTCGATCGTCACAGCCAACGCCGCGTGCTGCCGATGCTCGCCGCGCTCTGCGCAGCCGGCCTGGCCGCGACAGCATTCCTCGGTACGACGGACGCGGCCGGCCCCGCGCTGGTGATACTCGCCGGCGTGGCCGGGTTGCTGGCTCCGCCGCTCGGGCCGTCGATGCGCTCGAACTGGCGACTGATCACCGACCAGTCGCCGCTGAAGGAACGGGCCTACGCGCTCGACTCGATCTGCGAGGAATCGCTCTACCTCGGTGGACCGCTGATCGCCGGTGTCCTGATCAGCCTCTGGTCCGCATCCGGCGCATTGCTCTGTACGGCGGCCCTGATGGTCACCGGCACCTTCTTGATGGTCGCGACCCCACTCGCTCGTCACCAGGCCGTCTCGGTGATGCCGCGACGGTTCCTGGACCCCGGTCCGCTGGCAGGACCGGGCCTGCGGCGAATCATGCTGGTCATCCTCGTCACCGCCGTTAGCATCAGCGTCGCCTACGTCTGCGTGGCCGCTGTCGCCCAAGGCCAGGGCAAAGCAGGAGTGGCCGGCTACCTGGAATCCGGGATCGGCCTCGGCAGCGTCATCGGGGGACTCGCCTGGGGTCGCCGGAACCACACCAGGTCACGTTCGAAACACCTGGCCGGGCTGATCGGCGTACTCGCTGGTGGTCTTCTTGCTGCCTCGTTGACGAGCAACCTGATCGTGCTAGGCGTGGTGATGGCGTTCGCCGGGGTGGCAGTGGCACCGCTGTTCGTCGTGTCGTACCTGGCCTCGGACGATCTGACCCCGGCCCATCAACGGACCGAGGCGAGCACGTGGATCAACACCGCGAACAACCTCGGCAGCGCCGCCGGAGCCTCCGTCGCGGGTCTGGCGATCGACCGAATCGGGCCGTCGTCGGGCTTCCTTGCGGGCGGTCTGCTGCTGACGCTGACCGCGCTGACGATCCTGCTCAGCCGCCGCAGCATCGACGTACCGAACTGGCAGGAAGGGACCGATGAACGGCGACACGCCGGGGAACTACGGACCGATGAGCGGGGTTAGGCGTCGGAGAAGCGGGCGATGGTGGCGCCGGCGCGGCGGACGATCGGCACCGGGCCTTCGGGTAGTACGTCGCCGACGAAGGCGTAGTGGCGCAGGATGTCAGGGTCCACGTCACCCGGGCGGTGCCGGCTGTGGTCACGGACCCAGTCGATGATGTCGCCCCAGCCGGGCGCGGCCAGCGACCCGCCGAAGTGCTGGACCGACAGTCCGGCGCACAGGTTGCCGAAGGCGAGTCGGTGGGCCAGCGGCCAGCCGCGCAGCGTCCCGAGCACCAGCGAGGCGAGGAAGACGTCGCCGGCGCCGGTCG
>JAWWOY010001021.1:0-5482 GCA_033851195.1 Kribbellaceae bacterium
CACGACCTTGCCGACCCCCTGCGTCCCCCCACATCGCGGCACCAAGGAGTCAACGATGGCCTCTTCAGCGCTGCCGACTTCGGAAAAGATGGCGGCGACAGCCCGGCCTGGTCGCAGCACCGCGGACCGTACGCGCATACGAATTTGGACCCGCCCCCCGAGCGGCCGGGGCGGGTCCACAGGTCGGCGGTCAGGCGGTCAGGCGGTGAAATTGACGTCCAGGGTGATGGTGGTGCCGGTCAGGGCCTGGGAGACCGGGCAGTTCTTCTTCGCGTCCTCGGCGAACTGGGCGAACTGGTCGGCGGTCAGGCCCGGCACCTTGCCGTTCACCGAGAGCTTGATACCGGTGATGCCCTCGCCCGGCTGGAAGGTCACGTCGGCGGTGGTGTCGATCGACTCGGGCGCGTGGTCGGCGCCGGCGAGTGCGTGCGACAGCGCCATCGAGAAGCAGGTCGAGTGGGCGGCGGCGATCAGTTCCTCCGGGCTGGTCTTACCGTTCGCGTCCTGCGACCGAGAGGCCCAGGTCACGTCGTAGGTGCCGACGCCGGACGACTCGAGGGCGACCTGACCGGCGCCCTCCAGAAGCGAACCTTCCCAGTGGGCCTTGGCAGTGCGGGTGGTGGCCATGCTCGTTGTTCTCCTAAGAGCTCAGTTGCCGGTCACGTCGATCGCGCCGGGGTACTGCGGTTCGTCGGTATTCACCATGCTGTGCGCCGCCATCACCAGATAGGTCCAGATCTCCTGGTCCCGGTCCGGCTCCAGCTTGACCTCGTCCAGCGCCGAACGCATCAGTTCGAGCCAGCGGTCCCGCGCGGTCGGGGTGACCGCGAACGGGGCGTGCCGCATCCGCAGCCGGGGGTGCCCGCGCTGCTCGGAGTAGGTCTTCGGCCCACCCCAGTACTGCTCCAGGAACATCCGGAACCGGACCTCGGCCGGACCCAGGTCCTGCTCCGGGTACAGCGGCCGCAGGATCGGGTCCTCGGCCACCCGGCGGTAGAACGCCGCGACCAGCCGGCGGAACGTCTCGGCCCCGCCGACGGCGTCGTAGAAACTCTGTGGCTCACTCATCAGCGCCAGTCTCTCAAGTCGCCGAAATATGTTTCGCCAGGGCATCCCGTTCAGTGGCACCCAGGTTCCGCTTTGCGTGGGTGACGGCCTCGACCCCGACCAGAACCGAACTGGCCTTCGCGTACACCAGCTCATCCGGGCCGTCGCGATCGACGATCCGGGAACCCAGCGTGTACGACGATGTGCCGACCGAGTCGACCCACACCTCCACCTCGTACGGCGGGTGGCGTAGCAGGATCGGGCGCAGGTAGTCCACGGACTGGCTCGCCAGTACACACGGGAACTCGCTGAAGAATTCCCCGGCGGTGGAGCCGACCAGCTGCGCCAGGAACGCGATCCGGGCCTCCTGCAGGTAGTCGAAGTAGCGCACATTGTTCACGTGATCGTAGGAGTCGATGTCGGACCAACGGACCAGCATCGGATAGGTGAAAACGCTCATGAGCCCACCAGTTCCGCCAGGGCCTCGCGCTCCACCGGGGAGATCCGGCGTAACCGGTTCGCGGCGAAGTCGAACGGCACCAGCTTGGTCCTCGCCTCGACGTACAGCTTCCTGGGTGTCTCGTCGAGGATCTCGTAGTCGACGGTGAAGGAGGCAGCCCGGATCTCACTGATCCAGAGCTCGATCCGCACCGGCTCCGGGCGAAAGACCAGCGGCGCGCGGTAGTGCACCTCGTGCCGGGCGACCAGCAGGCCCGTCTCCAGGTCGTCGGCGCCGAGCTCCTTGGCTGTCCGGAACAGGAAATCCACCCGGGCATCCTGGAGATAGTCGACGTACCGGCTGTTGTTGACATGGCCGAGCGCGTCCATGTCTCCCCAGCGGAGCGGACAGTGATAGATGTGACGGTTGTGACCACTGCTGTGATCATGCACACGGTGATCATCCCATCCGGGGTGCACTCTCGGTGATGAGGCGTCGGTAGTCTCATCCCGGACCGGGCGACCGGACCGGGACATGGAGTGGGACATGGAGTGGGACACGGACTGGAATCCAGCGAACAGGCGAAGGAGTACGGCCAGATGAGCGAGCAGCAGAGCCGGGTAGCGATCGTCACCGGGGCGGCCCGCGGGATCGGCGCCGCCGTCGCGCAGCGGCTCGCCGCCGACGGGAACGCGGTCGCCGTGCTCGATCTGGACGAGGCAGCCTGCGCCCGGACCGTCGAGGCCGTCACCGCCGCGGGCGGCAAGGCCCTCGCGGTCGGCTGCGACGTGAGCAAGTCCGACCAGGTCGCCGCCGCGGTCGAGCGCGTCGTTGCCGAACTGGGTGCGCCCACCATCCTGGTGAACAACGCGGGCGTGCTGCGGGACAACCTGCTGTTCAAGATGTCCGAGGACGACTGGGACACCGTGATGTCGGTGCACCTGCGCGGCAGCTTCCTGATGTCGAAGGCCTGCCAGGCGCACATGGTCGACGCCGGCTACGGGCGGATGGTGTTCCTGTCCTCCACCTCGGCACTGGGCAACCGCGGCCAGGCCAACTACGCCTCCGCCAAGGCCGGGCTGCAGGGCCTGGCCAAGACGCTCGCGATCGAGCTGGGCAAGTTCGGCATCACCGCGAACGCGATCGCGCCAGGCTTCATCGAGACCGACATGACGGCGGCCACCGCGGCCCGCGTCGGCGTCGACTTCGAGGAGTTCAAGAAGGCCACCGCCGCCACCATCCCGGTGAACCGGACCGGCAAGCCGGAGGACATCGCGGCTGCGGCGTCGTTCTTCTGCAGCGAGGAGGCCGGCTTCGTCTCCGGCCAGGTCCTGTACGTGGCCGGCGGCCCGAGAAACTAGTCCGCAACCAGCACAGCAACTGACACCGACTTCCTGAGGAGTTCGAGACAACAAAATGGCGAAAACCTTCACCGGGGTCGACGAGGTCGTCCACGCGGTCGGCACTCAGCTCGGCGAGACCGAGTGGCTGGAGATCACCCAGGAGCAGGTGAACCAGTTCGCCGACGCGACCGGCGATCACCAGTGGATCCACATCGACGTGGAGAAGGCGGCGAAAGGCCCGTACGGCGGCACCATCGCGCACGGCTACCTGACCCTGAGCCTGATCGCCCGGTTCGGCGACGAGTTGTTCTCCATCGAAGGAGTGACGGCCAAGCTGAACTACGGCGTGAACAAGGTCCGCTTCCCGGCGCCGGTCCCGGTCGGTGCCAGGGTCCGCGCGAGCGCCGCGATCACCGGTGCGCAGGAGACCCCGGCCGGCGTGCAGGTCTCGCTGCAGTGGGTCATCGACATCGAGAACTCCACCAAGCCCGCCTGCGTCGCCGAAACCGTCGTCCTGCTGGTCCGCTGACCCGCGTCGGTTACCCGTCAGAGTGAGCGGAGTAACCCGAGCTGGGTCTGGACGCGGCGATAACCGAGCCAGTTGTTGACCGCGAGCATCGAGCCGTTCTCGTCGTCGTTCGAGGTGAAGGCGGCGGTGACGCCCGCCTCCGCCGCACGGCCTAGCGCCACGGACTTCACCAGCTTGGCGAGGCCGCGGCCGCGATGCGCGGGAATGGTGCCGGTCATACCCGACCAGGCGCGGTCGCCGTCGGTCTCGATCGCGGTGAAGCAGGCGACCTCCTCCCCCACCATCGCCGCGACGCTGAGCGACTTGTCCAGCGCCGGCGATTCCCACACCTCGTGGACCCAGTCGTCGTACTGGATCGAGTCGGTCGGCGAGTCGCTCGGCTCGTCCAGCGTCGCGATCACATCGGCCGTGTAGGCCTGCCGGGGATCCAGCTCGTCGATCCGCACCAACTCGATGCCGTCGGGGGTGGGCGGCTGGTCGGGCAACACGCGCGGATCGACACCCGAGTAGTGCATCTGTCGGGTGCCGTCGTAGCCGCGTCGCTTGGCGAACTCCAGCCCGACCGGCTCGGCGAACGCGCGGACCCGGACAGCTCCGATCTCCAGCAGGTGGTCGTGCAGCCTCGCGGCCAGGGCGGCACCGATCCCCTGCTCCCGGTGCTCCGGATGCACGTGGATCGAGAGGTTGCTCTGGCCCGCTTCGCTGGTCCAGGAATTGAGGCCCGCCGAACCCCAGCCGACCACCTCGCCGCCGGATTCCGCGACCAGCCGGAGCGCGCGTTCAGCCGGAACCTGCACGCTGATCAGGTGCCGAGCCAGCGCGGCCGACATCACCAAGTAAGGAAAGGTCTCGCGGCGGACGGCAGCGAGCGCCTCGGCGTCGTCCGGTACGGCGGGCCTGATGTCCATCTGCGAGACGATAACCACCGGGCCCCGCCGCCGCCACGAATTAATCCTGTCGTGGTCCGCCGAGGCATTAAGGTTGCCCGGTGCCCGTGATCGCAACCGCAGCGCTGACCAAGCGCTACCCGCGTGTGACGGCTCTCGACGAGTTGACAGTCGAGGTGGGGTCCGGTGTGACCGGACTGGTCGGTGCCAACGGTGCCGGCAAGTCAACCCTGCTGAAGATCCTGCTCGGACTGATCCCCCCGACCGCCGGAAGCGCCATCGTGCTAGGACACGACGTGGTCACCGGCGGCGAGGCAGTCCGGGCACTCGTCGGCTACATGCCCGAGCACGACTGCCTGCCGCCCGACGTCTCCGCCACCGAGTTCGTCGTGCACCTCGGCCAGATGTCCGGACTTCCCGCGACGGCTGCCCGCGAGCGAGCCGCCGACGTACTGCGCCACGTCGGCCTGGACGAAGCGCGGTATCGCCCGATGGGTGGTTATTCCACCGGGATGAAGCAGCGGGTCAAGCTCGCCCAGGCGCTGACGCACGATCCTCGGCTGGTACTGCTGGACGAACCCACGAACGGGCTCGACCCGGCCGGTCGCGACGAGATGCTCACGCTGGTCCGGCGGATCGGCACCGAGTTCGGCATCCCGGTGCTCATCACCTCGCACCTGCTCGGCGAACTCGAGCACGTCTGCGACCACATCGTCGTACTGGACGGTGGTCGCCTGCTGCGCTCGGAGTCGACGGCCGCGCTGACCAGCGAGACCGGCGTACTGGCTGTCGAGGTGCGTGACCTGAGTGGCCGCGACCGGCTTGGCGCGGCGGTGGGCCGGGCAGGTGCGCGAGCGCGCGCTGACGGTCCACTGGTGCTGATCGAGATCGCCGGCGAGGAAACGTACGACCTGGTGCGCGACGTCATCGCCGACCTGGGCCTCGGCCTGGTCCGGATGGAACCGCACCGGCACCGACTGGAAGAGGTCTTCAGTGTCTGACCATGAGTCTGACCGAACCAGCGGCGTGATCCATGACATCGGCTACCGGCACTACGACGGGCCGCGGCTGGGGCGGGCGGCGATCAGCCGGGCTCTGATGGTCAGCAGTCTGCGGCATGCCTACGGTCTCGGCCGGTCCGGCAAGTCGAAGACGATGCCGATCCTGCTGCTGGCCGTGATGGTGGTGCCGGCGGCGATCGTCGTCGGTATCGAGAACGGGCTGCAGTTCGACAAGC
>JAWWOY010001025.1:0-10683 GCA_033851195.1 Kribbellaceae bacterium
ACGGGCCCGATGGCGCTGGCTTCCTCTCGGCGATGCGGGGCAGCGTGACGAGAATCTCCAAGACGCTGCTGCTCCAACGGCGGATGGCCTTCACGGGCTTACTGCCACGCCGTACGGGTCGTTGCCGATCTTGACAGTTGCGACGACCCGGTGGGTCTTCGGGTCGATGACCGTGAGTGTGCCCGCTCCCTGGTTCGTGACGTAGACCGCGCTGGAGGTGACCGCCACGTTGAATGGGTCGGTACCCGGTTTGCCAACTGAAACGGTCGCCGAAACGCGGTGGCTACTGGTGTCGATGACGGATACGTTGCCCGGGCCGAGAGCGGTGGCGTATACCGACCGGCCGGCCGGTCCGACCGCCACACCGAAAGCGCCCGGGCCGACCGGGATGGTAGACGTAGCCGTGCCGGTACTGGTTGCGACGACAGAGACACTCGATGCCACCTCGTCGGCGACGTAGACCGACTTGCCGTCCGCGGAGACGGCGACGCCCACCGGGGAACGACCACCGGGCAGGACCCGGACGACCTGATGCGTACGGGTGTTGATGACCGATACGCTCTCCGACCCCGCGTTGGCCACGTAGGCCGCGGCACCGTCGCGACTGACGGCCACGCTCACCGGGGAGACGCCGACCGGCACGGACGCCGTCACCTGGTTGGTTCGGGTGTCGATCACCGAGACGCTGTTCGAACCGCCGTTGGTAACGTAGAGGAACCTGCCGTTCGGGCTCAGGGCGACACCGCTGGGACTGTTGCCGACCGATACGGTCGCGACGATTTTGTTGGTTCGGGTGTCAAGCACCGAGACCTCGGCCGACCCGTTGTCGGCGATGTACGCATGCCTGCCGTCCGGGGACACCGCGACGCCTTCGGGCGCCTTGCCGGCCGGCACGGTCGCGACGACCTTGTTCGTTCCGGCATCGATCACGGAGACCGTGTCGTCGAGTTGATTGGTGACGTACACATGGCTACTGGCGTCCGCGACGACGACTGCGGAGGGCTCCGGGGCCGAGGCCGGACTAACCGACGCGACAGCGACGAGACCGGACGCCAACAGGAGCCCAGTGCCGGCACCCAGTCCTACTTGGAGCGCCTTCCTGTTTTTCCGGCCGGCGCTATCGGACCGGGATCGCTGGGGAAGATGCATCACGTCTCCTGTGCATATCGCAAGTGGTTCGGTCTGTGGCTGGTTCGATCTGTGGCTGGTTCGGCGTGGTCAGGCCAGGAGTCCACTGGCGTAGTAGTCCTGGTCGTTGCGTACGCCAGGAAGGGCGAAGAAGTAGCCTCCGCCACGCGGACTGATGAACGGCACCAGTGCTTCGCCTTCCAACCTGGTCTGCATGGTGGTGTAGGTCTTGAGCTCGCGCTGGAAGCAGCAGAAGCCGTGTCCCATGTTGAAGACGCCATTTACGTCGAGGTTCCCCTCGTAGTCGTAGCTGCGACGCAGGATGGTGCTGGTCGAAGCGGTCTCCGGGGTCTGGGGATTGGCGAGGCGGATATGCGAGTTCAGCGCAGTGATCAGTCCCTGCGGATCGTTGGTGTAGACGGGATCGAAATCCTGCGACGCGTTCGGGCCGGTCGCGTACATCGGGGCGCCGGTTGCCTTGCGCCGGCCGAAGATCCGCTCCTGTTGGGCGACGGGCACCTGCTGCCATGCTTCGAGTTTGAAATGGACGATGCGCAGCGCCTGGTAGGTACCACCCGCCGCCCAGGCCGGCTCGGCGGTGTGCGGCTGCACCCAAACCAACTGCTTCATCTCGCCGGCGTCGTTGGTGTCGGGTTGGGTGGTGCCGTCTTTGAACCCGAACCAGTCCCGCGGGGTACCGGAGGGGCGCGGCCGATTCCGCTGGCACTCGAGGCGCCAGCGCGGTTTCATCCAGGCCTTGGTGTGACCCAGGATGTCGAGCAGTGCGTGCACCGTGGTGTCGCGGTGTGCTGCGCACACCTGTAACAGGATGTCGCCGTCGCACAGCGCTGGCTCCAGCTCGTCATGTTGGAAGGGCTTCATGGTCATGGCTTCGAGCTGGACCGGTTTGCGCGGGCCTAATCCGTAGCGGCTGTCGAAAAGGGACGCGCCGACGCCGACGGTGATGGTGAGGTCGTCCGGCACGACCGTGGGGCCCAGGATGAGGCTGTCCGTAGGCGGTGAACCCGGGGGCGCCTTCGGTGGCGTGCCGCCCGCAGTAAGGAAGCGGGCCCGCGCGGTCAGCGTGCGGAACAACTGAGTGAGTTCACTGCGGTTTGCAGCGGTCACGTCGAAGGAAGCGAAGACTCCAGTCGTCTGTGGAGGCGTGAGGATGCCCGCCTGATGCTCACCGTGGAACGGAATGGCTTTCGGGTGCGCGCCGTCGCCGTTCGCAGCGGCGGCGGCGTACGCCCTATCGCTGCCCAGCAGGCTCGTACCTACCGCTCCGACGACTCCGGCAGCGGCTGTGCCCTGAAGGAACGCTCGCCGCGCAAAACCCGCCGGACACCCTGCGCCGCGCGACTCGTTTTCCGAGGGCCGTAGGTCAGTCATTGTTTCCCTTCCCGGGACGAGCCCGGTTGTGTGCCGTGTCTGTGCCGCCGATTTGGACATATCCGTAGGATTAAGGGTGAGCATGTTCTGCGTCCGACCTCTGAGCACCCGCCAGGGGCACCTCTGGGTCGTGTCCGTGCGCTCGTGTTCCGGCTTGACGTGAAACGGGTCTGTCGCCCTTTTCAAGCCGGGCGAAGCGCTTGCTTCATTACTCTTGCATTTGCTGCGTCCGCCCTCTTCGCGGCCAGCCCCCATCTCGGCTACATGCCTGCGTCACCCCGGGCATGCCTGCTAGCTGCAATACGGTTGGACCGGTCAGAGTTCGGGAGTACTTTCCAGGCGGATCACGTCCAGGACGCGGACCAGATCGTTCAGGCCGACCCGACCGTCCCCGCTCGAGGCGGTGCGTGCCCAGTACTCCAGATCAGCGGTGACCGCGGTGACCGCCAGGCAACTGGCCTGCTCCACCGTCAACTCACCGTGAGCGTCATTGGTTGTCAGCTGCGGCATGACAACAGCGTCGCGCGATGCGCATGGCGCGTGCATCACCGCCAGCAGCCGTCATGCTCTGTTGCTGCCTGGGGTCTGCGCATTCCTGCTGGCGGGTAGTGGAATCAGGTGCCGGGGCGTCGCCTGTGCGTTGGTCACGTCGCAGGTTCGGGCTTTTCGCCGGTCATCTCCTCCAGTTCCATGCCTTTGGTCTCGTGGACCCGGCCGAACACGAAGCCGAACGACAGCAGGGCGAAGAGGGCGTAGACGCCGTACGCGAACCACAAGGCGATGCCCTGCGACAGGACCGGGAACGTGGTGGTCACCGCGAAGTTGGCGATCCACTGGGCAGCGGCAGCGACGGCCAGCCCGGCGGCGCGGATCCGGTTCGGGAACATCTCCCCGAGCAGTACCCAGACGACCGGGCCCCAGGACGCGCCGAAGAACACCACGTACAGGTTGGCCGCGACCAGCGCGATGGTGCCCCAAGGCTGGCCGAGCTTGGGCGCACCGCCGACCAGGGTCGCCTGGGTGAAGCACAACGCCATCGCGCCGAGCGAGATCGTCATGCCGGCCGAGCCGACCAGCAGCAGCGGCTTGCGGCCGATCTTGTCGACCAGGGCGATGGCGATCAGGGTGACCAAAACGTTGGTCACCGAGGTGATCACGGTGATGGTAAGCGCATCGGACTCGGTGAAGCCGACCGAGCGCCACAGCGACGTCGAGTAGTAGAAGATCACATTGATGCCGACGAACTGCTGGAACACCGACAGCAGGATCCCGACCCACACGATCGGCAGCAGGCCGGCACGGGGTCCCCTCAGATCTGCAAGCGAGGGCTTGGTCTCAAGGTGCAGGCTGAGGCGGATTTCCTCCACCTTCGCCTCCGGTCGCACCAGGCCCAGCACCTGGGTGAGTACCTGGCCAGCCCGCTTAAGCTCCCCCTTTGCCACCAGGTACCGCGGTGACTCGGGGATCTCCAGGGACAGCACGCCGTAGACGATCGCCGGGACCAACCCCGTGAGGAACATCCAGCGCCAGGCAGGCAGCCCCAGCCACAACTGGTTCGCCGCGCCACCGGCCTGGTCGGCGAGGAAGGCGTCGGAGAGCAGCGCGACAAAGATGCCGGAGACGATCGCGAGTTGCTGCAGCGAACCCAGCCGGCCCCGCAGACGCGCGGGCGCGACCTCGGCGATGTACGCAGGTGCGATCACCGAGGCGATGCCGATCCCGAGCCCGCCGACCACGCGCCAGAAGATGAAGGGCCATTCGTTCCACGCGAGCCCCGCTCCCAACGCGCTCAGGCCGAACAGCACGGCCGCGATTAGCATGACCCGGACCCGCCCGATGCGGTCCGCCAGCCGGCCGGCGAACCAGGCGCCAAGGGCCGAGCCCAGTAGCGCGCATGCCACCGCGAGCCCGATGAGGAAGGAGCTCAGCTGGAACCTGCCCTGGATCGCGCTGACCGCACCATTGATCACTGCGGTATCGAAGCCGAACAGGAAGCCACCCACAGCGGCTGCCGCCGACACCAGGATCGCCGCGGTTGTGCTGTGCCGTTGCGCAGCCGCCGCCTGATCAGCGGCGCTTTCACTCTTCGTGACCTTGTGTTCCACGGCCGCCTCCTGGACCGTCGATGTTCATCTCCCGGGGTGTGAGCGTTCACGCCGCCCGCACTGGGAACGGCGGCCCCAATCGTCTCGACGACCGCCGAGAAGTCGAGGGAGGTCTCGGTGGCCAGGCGGATGGTTTTGATCGCGTGGCGCAGCACGTCCATCTGTCCCAGACCGAGGGCTGCGAGCCCCCGGCAGGGAGTCTCTCTTTTGTCAAAGTATCTTCCGGTTGCGGCCCCGTGTCGACGCCGCGTAGGCGACAACCGCCTGGATCTCATCGAGCCTCGTCCCGGGCCGTACGGCTGTCGTTACCGCCAGCGACTTGGTGAGAACACCTGGGCAGCAGCCCTCGGCCAGAGGGGGCGGAAGCGCCACCCTCCGCACGCGCGCAGATCGGCAGGACCGCTCAGAACGCAGCAGCTGAGGGCGAGCCGGTACGGCGAGATCCGTTAGCAATCACCGTGCGAGTTTTGTGGCAGGCTGCGGACGAGGCTAGTGGTGCGTCACAGTTCCGGGGTCAGGTCCGCGAGCAGGGCCCAGGTGCGCCTGACACTCGCCTCAGGGTCAGCGCCGACGGGAAACACGGTCGGCCAGAACTCGGTAGCACCCACCTCGGCGTAGCGTCTGAGTTGTTTCTCGACCTCGGATTCCGTTCCCACGATCGCGAGTTCCCCCGGCGACGAGGCGCCTTCGCGTTCGAGGAGTCGCTGGTAGTTCTCCATGCCGCCGTAGCGCGCGAAGACCTCGTCGGCCGCGGCGTGGCCGGCGTCGGCGTCGCCGCAGACGGCAACCGGCAGCGCAGCCACAACCCGCGGTCGTGACCGGCCGGCGGCAGCCGCCGCGTCGCGCAGGCCCGGCACTATCCACCCCTCGAGTGCTCGCGGACCGGCCAACCAGGTCACCGCACCGTCGGACAGCTCCCCCGCGACCCGCACCATCTTCGGCGACAAGGCAGCCACCACGACCGAGACGGGACTCGTACCCGGCACCGTGAAGCCGCCTTCGACTCGATAGAAGTCACCGCGATAGCTGACAGACCCCTCCCGTAGCAGCGGGATCAGAACGGAGAGGTACTCCCTCATATGTGCTGCCGGTCTGATGTAGGGAATGCCATGCATCCCCTCGATCACCGGCCGGTGGGAGACTCCGACGCCGAGAGTCAGCCGCCCTCCGCAGATAGCCTGGATCGTCGCCGCCTGCTGCGCGAGGGCGAGAGGATGGCGCGGATAGGTCGGTACGACGCCGACCCCGAGTTCGATGCGGCTCGTGCGCGTGCCCGCCGCAGCCAGCATGCTCAGTGCATCCACTCCCCGGGAGAGATGCACGGACCAAGCCGCGGGGAACCCTGCGTCCTCGGCACGCCGAGCGTCCTCGACAACCTCGAGCGGCGATTCGGGGGCGCCGAGAACTTCCCCGCCGATGCCCATGGCTATTCGCATGCTCCATACCTCCGGGCCTTAGCGGACCTCCGAGCCTTAGAGGTCGACCAGGTTGCTGTTGCCGGCGCGCAGCCGGGAGAGCTGGATGAAGTGGTCCGGGTTGAGGAACAGCTCGTTCAGCTCGCCCATCTCGTCGATGGTGATGCCTTTCTTGATCAGGTGATCGAGGTACTGGAACGCGTCCTTCGCACCGAAGCCGACGTGGTGCGCGCCCAGCAGCAGGCGGGTCTTGCCGTCGTAGACGCACTTCTGCATGCCGGTGAGCTCAGGACGGGTGAAGGCGTAGAGCATCGACCCCTCGGCGCACGGGAGCGCGAGTTCGTCGTCACGGATGTCCTTGGGCGGCATCTGGATGACCACGACGTCGTCGTACTGCTCGCGAGCCTCGGCCTCGGTGAGCCCGACCCAAGTGACCTCGTACGTCGTGTGCAGGAAGTCGGGATACTCGGAGAAGTCGAACTCGTACGGCTCCCCCATGATGTTGCGCGCCGCGGTCATGCCGCACTTGCGCGCCTTGAACATCTCCATCGGTGAGCCGATCAGGTCGCCGATCGCGTACACCCCCGGTACGGAGGTCCGCATCCGCGAGTCGACCGTGATGAAGCCCCGGTCGTCGACCTCCACCCCGAGCACGTCGACGTACGGCTGTGAGTGGGGCCGCTCCCCCGTCCCGATGAAGACGAAGTCGGTGTCGAGCGTCACCTCGGCGCCGTCGGCCAACCGCACCCGGACGCCGGAGACCCTGCCGTTTCCGATCACCTCGAGCGGCTCTGCTCGTTCGAGCAGTTCCATCCCGCGCTTCCGCATCCCGTCGAGGACGTAGGTCCGCAGATCCTCGTCCACGTGGTGCAGGCTGGCGGTGCGCATCAACGGGCTGCGGGAGACGATCGTCGTCTGGCAGCCCGCAGCCTGGAAGAACGAGCCGTACTCGAGCGCGATCTTCGAGCCGCCGATGATCACGCAGCGCGAGGGCTCGTAGTCGAGGTCCTCGATCAGCGTGGCGAAGTCGAAGACCCCGGGCAGCTGGATCCCCGGGACGTCCGGCACGTAGGTGCTGGCCCCGGTGCCGAGCACCAGGTTGCGGGCGGTGTAGCGCTGCCCCGCCACCTCCACCGTGTTGGCGTCGAGCACCGTCGCCTTGGCATTGAGGATGTATTCCATCCTCAACTGCTCCTTGCTCTGCCAGTTCATGAAGGCGTGCGGGTTGTTACGGCCGGCCTTGAACAGCTCGACGATGTCCCGGATCGAGGCGCGCTTCTCGTCGAACTCACCGAACCACAGGGTCCCTGCGTTCCAGCGCATGTAGTCCATCTCCCGGGCTGCCTCGGAGAACAGGTGGTGCGGCACGCAGGCCTGGTGCGGGCAAGAGCCGCCCAGGAAGGGCCATTTGTCGACCACCAACTGGCGGCCACCCCGGGCCTGCAGGTAGGCGGACCCGAAGCGCCCGCCGGCACCGCCCCCGACGAAGATCGCGTCGTACGGCGTGGGGTCGTCGCGGTCGACGTTCTCCAACGGCTCGGCGATCTCGCCGGTCTCCGCCCGGTGGATCAGCCGTTCCCACTCGCCCATAGTCAGCACGGTGCCGCGCAGGTCCATCGTGTCCTCCTCATTGCCGGCTTCGTCGAGCATGCGAGACGCCGACTGCGGGCGGTACGTCCTCGGCAGCCGAACTACTGCCCTGCTCCCGCCCTCATGGGACCAGACCGCCCGTAAGTCCGGTGATGTCCCGGCCGGACGACGTCGACCAGGAGATTCGTCCTGCCATGCCGAGTCGCTCGCCACGCGCCCCCGGCACGGTTGAGCCATGACTGACACGGCGAAGCAGGAAGCGATTCAGCGTGAGGTCGAGCAGGTCGTAGCTCAGGCCAGGGCCGCGCAGGCAACGATCGCGGACTACACGCAGGAACAGGTCGACGAACTGTGCACCGCGGTGGCCTGGGCGGTGGCTCGCCCCGAGCGGGCTGAGGCGCTGGCCAAGCTGGCGGTCGACGAGGGCGGCTTCGGTAACTACGCCGACAAGGTCACCAAGATCAACAAGCGCGTCCTCGGAGTACTCGCTGACATGCGCACGCTACGGACCGTTGGCGTAGTGGCGGAGGAGCCGGAACGCGGCCTGGTCAAGATCGCCAAACCGGTCGGCGTGGTGGCCGCATTGATCCCGACCACGGGGCCCGACGCGACGCCACCGGTCAAGGCATTGCTGGCACTCAAGGGTCGCAACGCGATCGTCGTCGCCCCGCACCCGCGGACGACGGAAACCACCGCCGCCGTGGTCGACTACATGCGCGAGGCATGCACCCAGGTCGGCGCTCCGGCAGACCTCGTGCAGATGCTCCCGGCACCGTCGATCGCCAAGACGCAGGAACTGATGCGTCAAGCCGATCTCATCGTGGCCACCGGTGGTGCTGCCATGGTCAAGGCCGCTTACAGCTCCGGCACTCCGGCGTACGGCGTCGGGGTGGGCAACGCAGTGCACGTCGTCGATGAGACAGCCGACCTGGATGACGCCGCTACAGCCATAGCGACGGCGAAGACCTTCGACTACGCCACCAGTTGCCTCGCCGACAACGCACTCGTGGCCGAGACCGACGTGTACTACGGCCTGCTGGAGCGACTCCGGGCGGCAGGCGGGTACCTCTGCAGCCAGCAGGAGAAGGACGCGCTGCAGCGGCGGATGTGGCCGAACGGCGGACACATCCCCTCGCCCGACGTGATCGCCAAGCCCGCAGCCACGATCGCCGAGCTTGCCGGCTTCACGATCCCCGCCGACCGCACGTTCCTGATCGTCGAAGAGGACGGGGTGGGGCCCGAGCATCCGTTCTCTGGCGAGAAACTGTCAGTCGTGCTGGCTGCCTACCGGTACGCCGGAGCGATCGAGCGCGCAGTGGAGATCGTCAACGCCATCACCGGTTACCAGGGCCTCGGGCACACCTGCGGCATCCACACCACCCGCGACGAGCACGTCGATGCGCTCGCGAACGGGACCAAGACGGCGCGGGTCCTGGTGAACCAGAACCTCAACGAAGGCGCGGGCAGTCCTCGCAATGGTTTGCCGTTCACGCTCAGCCTCAGCTGCGGTACCTGGGGTGGGAATATCACGACCGAGAACGTCAACGCCCGCCACTTCGTGAACCTCACCTGGGTTTCTCGCCCGGTGCCCCCGCACCCTGTCAGCGAGGAGGACCTGTTCGCGGCCCACTGGGAGCGCTACGGTCGCTGACGCGACACTATGAGGCTCTTGCCGTATCCGTGGGTCGCGACCTGCACGGCGCGCCGGTACGGGAACCGCTGGATCCATCGGCGCGACTAGGCAAGGAGCGAAAGATGCGGAATACAGACACCCCGCGAGTGCTGGTCCTCGGGGCCACCGGCCGCATCGGATCGGCGGTTGTGAAGGCGCTGGAGGCGACACCCGGTCAAGCGGTCCCGGTGCGCGCTTCACGCAGCGAGACGACCGTCGAGCAGTGGATCAAGGAGGGGATGGAAGCGGTCCGCATCGATCTCGACGACCCCGACACCTTCCCCGGCGCACTGGAGGGCATCGACCGGGTATTCCTGATGACCGGCTACACCTCGGCGATGAACCACCAGACCAAGACCCTGGTGGACGCTGCCGAGGACGCCGGCGTCAGCTTCCTGGTGCACCTGGGCGTGTTCAGCGACAGACGCTCCACCGACCCGCACTTCGCCTGGCACGAACTGGTGGAGCGCTACATCGCCGGCTCCAAGCTGGCCTGGGCGAATGTGCATCCGCACGTGTTCATGGAGAACCTGCTGGGCGTCAACCGGCTGCGCGACGGCCAGATGGTGTGGCCGATGGGCGACAAGCAGGTCGGCTGGATCGCCGGCGACGACATCGCAGCGGTCGTGGCCAAGGTCCTGGCCGAAGGCCCCCAGACGCATGCGGGCAAGGACTACTACCTGTCCGCCGATCTCCTCAACGGCGCCGAGGTGGCCGAGGTCCTCACCGCCGCCCTCGGACGGGAGATCCCCGCGCTGGTCCTGACCCCGGACGATCTGCAACGCATGATCGATGCCGGGCTGGACACCGCGCCCGCCAACATGGACGCTGCGTACGCGGCCAGCACACTGATCTGGGCGCGACAGACCTACGAGGGCCGCTTCGACTACTCTGCGGTCACCACCAGCGCGGTCCAGGACCTGGTCGGCCGAGAGCCCATCCACCTCGGCTCATGGGCCACCGCACACCGTCAGGAACTGCTCGACCAGCTCTCCTGACAGCTACGGGCAGCCGTCACGGGACACTAGGCCCGAAGGCTCTGCAGTGTCTGCCAGGCGCGGGTGGCGAGCTGGAGGTTGAAGTTCGTGCCCGGATCCGTGAGGTCGTGTCCCGAGATCTCGCGGATCCGCTGCAGCCGGTACTTCAGCGTGCTGCGGTGCACCGACAGGGCGGTCGCGGTGGCGTCGTAGCTACCACCGCACTCCAGGTAACGGCACAAGGTGTCCACCAGCTCGGAATGCTTCCGCTCGTCGTACTGCAACAGCGGGCCGAGCCACTGGCTGACAAAGCGTTCGATGCTGGCGGGATCCTCGACCTCGCAGAGGATCCGGAACACACCGAGGTCCTCATAGCAGGTCGCTCGATCGGCTCCCCTCGCGCT
>JAWWOY010001146.1:0-5960 GCA_033851195.1 Kribbellaceae bacterium
AACCATGACACGTCCGGCTAATGGCTGACCCTGATGATCGATCGCGACCAAATCTTCTGGGCCCATCTGTTCAGGTGGAACGGAAGACGGAGTGATCAGTAAGCCACCCTCGATCCGAACTGACAGATTTCCGCTGGTACCTGAATTCAGGCCGGCCGCGCTCAGCCGCCGTGTCGACGCAAGGAGTTCTTGGCGTACCTGGCCCTCTGTTGTCCACTCAGCTACCATATGGCTGCCGCGCGGCACCAGGCCGCTGCTGTGATGATGATGATGATGGCTGCTGCCCATGGTATATCTCCTTCTTAAAGTTAAACAAAATTATTTCTAGAGGGGAATTGTTATCCGCTCACAATTCCCCTATAGTGAGTCGTATTAATTTCGCGGGATCGAGATCTCGATCCTCTACGCCGGACGCATCGTGGCCGGCATCACCGGCGCCACAGGTGCGGTTGCTGGCGCCTATATCGCCGACATCACCGATGGGGAAGATCGGGCTCGCCACTTCGGGCTCATGAGCGCTTGTTTCGGCGTGGGTATGGTGGCAGGCCCCGTGGCCGGGGGACTGTTGGGCGCCATCTCCTTGCATGCACCATTCCTTGCGGCGGCGGTGCTCAACGGCCTCAACCTACTACTGGGCTGCTTCCTAATGCAGGAGTCGCATAAGGGAGAGCGTCGAGATCCCGGACACCATCGAATGGCGCAAAACCTTTCGCGGTATGGCATGATAGCGCCCGGAAGAGAGTCAATTCAGGGTGGTGAATGTGAAACCAGTAACGTTATACGATGTCGCAGAGTATGCCGGTGTCTCTTATCAGACCGTTTCCCGCGTGGTGAACCAGGCCAGCCACGTTTCTGCGAAAACGCGGGAAAAAGTGGAAGCGGCGATGGCGGAGCTGAATTACATTCCCAACCGCGTGGCACAACAACTGGCGGGCAAACAGTCGTTGCTGATTGGCGTTGCCACCTCCAGTCTGGCCCTGCACGCGCCGTCGCAAATTGTCGCGGCGATTAAATCTCGCGCCGATCAACTGGGTGCCAGCGTGGTGGTGTCGATGGTAGAACGAAGCGGCGTCGAAGCCTGTAAAGCGGCGGTGCACAATCTTCTCGCGCAACGCGTCAGTGGGCTGATCATTAACTATCCGCTGGATGACCAGGATGCCATTGCTGTGGAAGCTGCCTGCACTAATGTTCCGGCGTTATTTCTTGATGTCTCTGACCAGACACCCATCAACAGTATTATTTTCTCCCATGAAGACGGTACGCGACTGGGCGTGGAGCATCTGGTCGCATTGGGTCACCAGCAAATCGCGCTGTTAGCGGGCCCATTAAGTTCTGTCTCGGCGCGTCTGCGTCTGGCTGGCTGGCATAAATATCTCACTCGCAATCAAATTCAGCCGATAGCGGAACGGGAAGGCGACTGGAGTGCCATGTCCGGTTTTCAACAAACCATGCAAATGCTGAATGAGGGCATCGTTCCCACTGCGATGCTGGTTGCCAACGATCAGATGGCGCTGGGCGCAATGCGCGCCATTACCGAGTCCGGGCTGCGCGTTGGTGCGGATATCTCGGTAGTGGGATACGACGATACCGAAGACAGCTCATGTTATATCCCGCCGTTAACCACCATCAAACAGGATTTTCGCCTGCTGGGGCAAACCAGCGTGGACCGCTTGCTGCAACTCTCTCAGGGCCAGGCGGTGAAGGGCAATCAGCTGTTGCCCGTCTCACTGGTGAAAAGAAAAACCACCCTGGCGCCCAATACGCAAACCGCCTCTCCCCGCGCGTTGGCCGATTCATTAATGCAGCTGGCACGACAGGTTTCCCGACTGGAAAGCGGGCAGTGAGCGCAACGCAATTAATGTAAGTTAGCTCACTCATTAGGCACCGGGATCTCGACCGATGCCCTTGAGAGCCTTCAACCCAGTCAGCTCCTTCCGGTGGGCGCGGGGCATGACTATCGTCGCCGCACTTATGACTGTCTTCTTTATCATGCAACTCGTAGGACAGGTGCCGGCAGCGCTCTGGGTCATTTTCGGCGAGGACCGCTTTCGCTGGAGCGCGACGATGATCGGCCTGTCGCTTGCGGTATTCGGAATCTTGCACGCCCTCGCTCAAGCCTTCGTCACTGGTCCCGCCACCAAACGTTTCGGCGAGAAGCAGGCCATTATCGCCGGCATGGCGGCCCCACGGGTGCGCATGATCGTGCTCCTGTCGTTGAGGACCCGGCTAGGCTGGCGGGGTTGCCTTACTGGTTAGCAGAATGAATCACCGATACGCGAGCGAACGTGAAGCGACTGCTGCTGCAAAACGTCTGCGACCTGAGCAACAACATGAATGGTCTTCGGTTTCCGTGTTTCGTAAAGTCTGGAAACGCGGAAGTCAGCGCCCTGCACCATTATGTTCCGGATCTGCATCGCAGGATGCTGCTGGCTACCCTGTGGAACACCTACATCTGTATTAACGAAGCGCTGGCATTGACCCTGAGTGATTTTTCTCTGGTCCCGCCGCATCCATACCGCCAGTTGTTTACCCTCACAACGTTCCAGTAACCGGGCATGTTCATCATCAGTAACCCGTATCGTGAGCATCCTCTCTCGTTTCATCGGTATCATTACCCCCATGAACAGAAATCCCCCTTACACGGAGGCATCAGTGACCAAACAGGAAAAAACCGCCCTTAACATGGCCCGCTTTATCAGAAGCCAGACATTAACGCTTCTGGAGAAACTCAACGAGCTGGACGCGGATGAACAGGCAGACATCTGTGAATCGCTTCACGACCACGCTGATGAGCTTTACCGCAGCTGCCTCGCGCGTTTCGGTGATGACGGTGAAAACCTCTGACACATGCAGCTCCCGGAGACGGTCACAGCTTGTCTGTAAGCGGATGCCGGGAGCAGACAAGCCCGTCAGGGCGCGTCAGCGGGTGTTGGCGGGTGTCGGGGCGCAGCCATGACCCAGTCACGTAGCGATAGCGGAGTGTATACTGGCTTAACTATGCGGCATCAGAGCAGATTGTACTGAGAGTGCACCATTGCGGTGTGAAATACCGCACAGATGCGTAAGGAGAAAATACCGCATCAGGCGCTCTTCCGCTTCCTCGCTCACTGACTCGCTGCGCTCGGTCGTTCGGCTGCGGCGAGCGGTATCAGCTCACTCAAAGGCGGTAATACGGTTATCCACAGAATCAGGGGATAACGCAGGAAAGAACATGTGAGCAAAAGGCCAGCAAAAGGCCAGGAACCGTAAAAAGGCCGCGTTGCTGGCGTTTTTCCATAGGCTCCGCCCCCCTGACGAGCATCACAAAAATCGACGCTCAAGTCAGAGGTGGCGAAACCCGACAGGACTATAAAGATACCAGGCGTTTCCCCCTGGAAGCTCCCTCGTGCGCTCTCCTGTTCCGACCCTGCCGCTTACCGGATACCTGTCCGCCTTTCTCCCTTCGGGAAGCGTGGCGCTTTCTCATAGCTCACGCTGTAGGTATCTCAGTTCGGTGTAGGTCGTTCGCTCCAAGCTGGGCTGTGTGCACGAACCCCCCGTTCAGCCCGACCGCTGCGCCTTATCCGGTAACTATCGTCTTGAGTCCAACCCGGTAAGACACGACTTATCGCCACTGGCAGCAGCCACTGGTAACAGGATTAGCAGAGCGAGGTATGTAGGCGGTGCTACAGAGTTCTTGAAGTGGTGGCCTAACTACGGCTACACTAGAAGGACAGTATTTGGTATCTGCGCTCTGCTGAAGCCAGTTACCTTCGGAAAAAGAGTTGGTAGCTCTTGATCCGGCAAACAAACCACCGCTGGTAGCGGTGGTTTTTTTGTTTGCAAGCAGCAGATTACGCGCAGAAAAAAAGGATCTCAAGAAGATCCTTTGATCTTTTCTACGGGGTCTGACGCTCAGTGGAACGAAAACTCACGTTAAGGGATTTTGGTCATGAACAATAAAACTGTCTGCTTACATAAACAGTAATACAAGGGGTGTTATGAGCCATATTCAACGGGAAACGTCTTGCTCTAGGCCGCGATTAAATTCCAACATGGATGCTGATTTATATGGGTATAAATGGGCTCGCGATAATGTCGGGCAATCAGGTGCGACAATCTATCGATTGTATGGGAAGCCCGATGCGCCAGAGTTGTTTCTGAAACATGGCAAAGGTAGCGTTGCCAATGATGTTACAGATGAGATGGTCAGACTAAACTGGCTGACGGAATTTATGCCTCTTCCGACCATCAAGCATTTTATCCGTACTCCTGATGATGCATGGTTACTCACCACTGCGATCCCCGGGAAAACAGCATTCCAGGTATTAGAAGAATATCCTGATTCAGGTGAAAATATTGTTGATGCGCTGGCAGTGTTCCTGCGCCGGTTGCATTCGATTCCTGTTTGTAATTGTCCTTTTAACAGCGATCGCGTATTTCGTCTCGCTCAGGCGCAATCACGAATGAATAACGGTTTGGTTGATGCGAGTGATTTTGATGACGAGCGTAATGGCTGGCCTGTTGAACAAGTCTGGAAAGAAATGCATAAACTTTTGCCATTCTCACCGGATTCAGTCGTCACTCATGGTGATTTCTCACTTGATAACCTTATTTTTGACGAGGGGAAATTAATAGGTTGTATTGATGTTGGACGAGTCGGAATCGCAGACCGATACCAGGATCTTGCCATCCTATGGAACTGCCTCGGTGAGTTTTCTCCTTCATTACAGAAACGGCTTTTTCAAAAATATGGTATTGATAATCCTGATATGAATAAATTGCAGTTTCATTTGATGCTCGATGAGTTTTTCTAAGAATTAATTCATGAGCGGATACATATTTGAATGTATTTAGAAAAATAAACAAATAGGGGTTCCGCGCACATTTCCCCGAAAAGTGCCACCTAAATTGTAAGCGTTAATATTTTGTTAAAATTCGCGTTAAATTTTTGTTAAATCAGCTCATTTTTTAACCAATAGGCCGAAATCGGCAAAATCCCTTATAAATCAAAAGAATAGACCGAGATAGGGTTGAGTGTTGTTCCAGTTTGGAACAAGAGTCCACTATTAAAGAACGTGGACTCCAACGTCAAAGGGCGAAAAACCGTCTATCAGGGCGATGGCCCACTACGTGAACCATCACCCTAATCAAGTTTTTTGGGGTCGAGGTGCCGTAAAGCACTAAATCGGAACCCTAAAGGGAGCCCCCGATTTAGAGCTTGACGGGGAAAGCCGGCGAACGTGGCGAGAAAGGAAGGGAAGAAAGCGAAAGGAGCGGGCGCTAGGGCGCTGGCAAGTGTAGCGGTCACGCTGCGCGTAACCACCACACCCGCCGCGCTTAATGCGCCGCTACAGGGCGCGTCCCATTCGCCAATCCGGATATAGTTCCTCCTTTCAGCAAAAAACCCCTCAAGACCCGTTTAGAGGCCCCAAGGGGTTATGCTAGTTATTGCTCAGCGGTGGCAGCAGCCAACTCAGCTTCCTTTCGGGCTTTGTTAGCAGCCGGATCTCAGTGGTGGTGGTGGTGGTGCTCGAGTCACGGGGCTTTTGCCGGCAGAATATCGCCCATGAACGTGAGATCGGGATCCGTCGCATCTGCTCGGCCATACGTGCGAAAACGGTCCACCACAACTGCCATATCTTCGGCATCCAGGATACGAACAGCTCCGATGGCAAGGGCGGCACAGTACTGCGTGGCCAGATTTTCGATTTCGCCAGCCAGCCGCAGAGCTGCTTCGAGGTCGCGCCCGCACGCTATCACTCCATGGTTTGCAAGCAAGCAAGCCATTCTTCCATCAAGTGCGGCCAGAGCAGCATCAGAAAGAGCCTGGGTTCCAAACGCATGGTAAGGCGCGCACCGGATATCGGCTCCTCCTGCGGCGGCAACCATGTAATGAAAAGCAGGAATGCCCCTTCCCGTGCAAGCAAGAGCAGTGGCGCGGGAAGAATGTGTATGTACCACTGCAGCCACGTCCGGGC
>JAWWOY010000052.1:0-4542 GCA_033851195.1 Kribbellaceae bacterium
CGAGATGCTGGTCCCATTCCTCAACCCGACCGGGGGCGGCTACTTCTTCGCACTGCCCGGTGTGGCCAACGACCACTACTACTACGCCCGCAAGCTGCTGACCTGACCGGGCTACGCGTTCGGCCGGTCCGGCACCGGTCCGTTCAACCGCCCCCGGTAGGTCACGCCGCTGCGCGGGCCGGAGAGCCGGGAGAGGAAAGCGACGTAGTGACGAGGGGAGGGCACAACTGGAGCGGGCGTGCTGGGGGTGGCCGCGGGTCCTGGATCGAGTTGCTCCGGGACGAAGCTGGACTTGTGGGGGCGGGTCAGGACTGGCTGCGGGCTTAATACCGTTCACGGTAGCCATGCCCATCGGGGCACTGCAGCTGTCCGGCGTAGCCCGGTTCGTCGTCTTCTAGGTGGCTGCCGCGTGTGCACTCCCCGGGGCGCAGCCCCGGCCCGCTGGGTCCGTCAAGCGGGAGTGAAACCTGGACGCTGGTGCCTGCATTGGGGGCGCTGTGCAGCAAGAGTTGGCCGCCGAGTGCCTCGGCTCGGTCCCTGAGCCCGACCAGGCCCGAGCCGTGGCTGAAGCCTGCGCCGCCGCGGCCGTCGTCGCGGACGGAGACCTGTAGGTGATTGTTGCTGGTGGCCGCCTGGACATTGATGACGGTGGCGTGCGCGTGTTTGGCGATGTTGGTCAGCATCTCGGCTACCACGTAGTAGGCGGCGATCTCGATTTGTTCGGGTAGTCGCTCGTCGACGTGGATGTCGAGGTGGACGGGGATGGTGGAGCGGCGGGCTAGTGTCTTGAGTGCTGGGTGCAGGCCGCCCTCGGCGAGGATGGCGGGGTGGATGCCGCGGGCGATCTCGCGTAGTTCTTCGAGTGCGCCGTCCAGTCCGCCGGCGACGTCGTCCAGTTGTTGCATCAGGTCTCCGGCTTCGGGTGGGGCTGCGGCTTTCGCGTTTCGTAGTTGGAGGGCGAGGGAGACGAGGTGTTGCTGGGCGCCGTCGTGTAGGTCGCGTTCGATGCGGCGCCGGGTGGCGTCGGCGGTGGCCACGATCCGGGCCCGTGAGGTGGTGAGTGCGGCCTGGCTTTCGGCGTTGGCGATGGCGGTGGCGGCCAGTTCGGTGAACCCGGTCAGCCGTTCCTCGGTGTCGGCGGGCATCGGATCCTGCGTGGATCCCACGCCCATGGCGCCCCACAGCCGCCCGTCGACGCTGATCGGCACGCTGACCGACGCGCGGAGGCCGACCTCGCGGGCGTCGTCGGCGGAGGGGCCCGAGGCGCCGGCGTAGTCGTCGATCCGCACCGCCCGGCCTGTCTCGAACACCAGCGTGTTCACATTGCGCCCCCCGAGGCTCGCCCGGGCACCGAGGGGGATGGCAGCGCCGGTGCTGCTCCACGTGGCGACCAGCGTCCTCGTGCCGTCTGGGTCGTACCGGGCCATCGTTGCGTGGTGGGCGTGCAGCAGCCGCCCGGCCTCCGCGGTGACCGCGGCGAATACCTCCTCCGGTGCTGCGGCGCGGGCGACCAGCGTCGCCACCCGCCGCAGCGAGGCTTGTTCGTCGGCGAACCCGCGCAGTTCCACCCGGGCCTGCGCGTTGGCGATCGCGGTGGCGGCCAGCTCGGTGAAGCCGGCCAGCCGCTGCTCGGTGCCCGCCGGCAGCGGCTGGTCGTGCGTGGATGCCACGATCATGACGCCCCACAGCCGGCCCTCGACATTGACCGGCACGCCGGCAACCGAGCGGACGCCCCTCTCGTAGGCGGCCTCGGCGGCCTGGCCCGAGACGCCGGCGTAGTCGTCGATCCGCACCGCCCGGCCCGTCTGGAACACCAGCGTGAGCACGTTCCGCCCGCCGATGGTCCACCGGGTGCCAACAGGAAGAGGCTGGGCGGTGCCGGTCCTGGTCCAGGTACCGACGATCGTGGCCGCGCCGGCCGGGCCGCGCCTGCTGAGGTAGGAGAAGTCGGTATCCAGCAGCCGCCCGGCCTCCTCGGTGACTGCGGCGAGCACCTCCTCCGGTGCTGCGGCGCGGGCGACCAGCGTCGCCACCCGCCGCAGCGCGGCCTGTTCGTCGGCGAACCCGCGCAGCTCCATGCGGGCCTGCGCATTGGCGATCGCGGTCGCGACCAGCTCGGTGAAGCCCGCCAGCCGCTCCTCGGTGCCCGCCGGCAGCGGCTGGTCGTGCGTGGATGCCACGATCATGACGCCCCACAGCCGGCCCTCGACGCTGATCGGCACGCCGACCCCCGCGCCGAGCTTCAACTCGCGGGCGGTCTCGGCGACCGGGCCCGAGGCACCGGCGTGGTCGTCGATCCGCGCCGCCCGGCCTGTCTCGAACACCAGCGTGTGCAGGTTCCGCCCCCCGAGGCCCCACCGGGTGTCGGTGGGGAACGCAGCGCCGGTGCTGCTCCACGCGGCGACCACCCTGATCGCGCCGTCGGGGCCGTACTGGCTCATCACCGCATGGTGGGCGTGCAGCAGCCGCCCGGCATCCTCGGTGACCGCGGCGAATACCTCCTCCGGTGCTGCGGCGCGGGCGACCAGCGTCGCCACCCGCCGCAGCGAGGCTTGCTCATCGGCGAACCCGCGCAGTTCCATGCGGGCCTGCGCGTTGGCGATCGCGGTCGCGGCCAGCTCGGTGAAGCCGGCCAGCCGCTCCTCGGTGCCCGCCGGCAGCGGCTCCTGCGTAGACCCCACGCCCAAGGCGCCCCACAGCCGCCCCTCGACGCTGATCGGCACGCCGACCCCAGCGCGGAGGCCGAAGTCGCGGAGGGTATCGCCGACCGGGCCCGAGGCGCCGGCGTAGTCGTCGATCCGCACCGCCCGGCCCGTCTGGAACACCAGCGTGTGCAGGTTCCGCCCTCCCAGGCTCGCCCGGGTGCCGACGGGGAGGGCGGCGCCGGTGCTGCCCCACGCGGCGACCACCTTTATTGCGCCGTCGGGGTCGTACCGGCTCATCGTCGCGCTGTGGCCGCGCAGCAGCCGCCCGGCCTCCGCGGTGACCGCGGCGAACACCTCCTCCGGTGCTGCGGCGCGGGCGACCAGCGTCGCCACCCGCCGCAGCGCCGCCTGCTCCCCGTTGATCCGGTGGGCACGGGTTCGCCCTGGCATATCAGACATCACAGCGAGCCTACTTTTCCTGGTCAAAAGGGCCAGTTCGGCTGGTGTGGCAGAGTCAGGCCATTTGGCGCATCGGAGTGTTCTCCGTCGACATCACGTGTTGTTCTTGTTCACATGCTTACCGTGACTGTGGATCGACTGCCGGCGTACGAGCGACGCACGGCCTGGGCGTTGACTGCTGCGGCCGTCGTGTTCTTGGCGGTGTATGCCTGGCCGATCCTCGACCCGCATCTGCCCTCAGGGCTGGTCCGGGCCTGCTCGATCGCGAACCTGACCATCTGGATCGCGTTCGGCGTCGATTACGTGGTGCGGCTCACCCTCGCACGCAACAGACGACGATTTATCCGGGGTCACCTCCTCGATCTGGTCGTGCTGGTCCTGCCGCTGGTGCGGCCATTGCGGGCGGTGCGAGTAGTGACAACGCTCGCTCGACTGAACCGAACCTCGGTGTCTATCCGCGGCCGGACCACGGCCTACGTCGTCGGTGCCGTGGCTCTGCTGGGGTTCGTCTCCGCCCTTGCGGTTCTGGATACCGAGCGGCACAGCGAGGATGCGAACATCGCGTCGTTTGGCGACGCCCTCTGGTGGGCCGCGACGACCATCACCACGGTCGGCTACGGTGACCAGTTCCCCACGACAGCCGAAGGACGCGTCGTCGGGTTAGGTCTCATGATCGGCGGCATCGCTCTCGCCGGCACCGTCACGGCTGCTCTTGCTTCGTGGTTCGTTGAGCAGATCAACTCCACCAAGCAAGCCGACGCGGGCAGTCGAGACGAACTGGCCGAGCTGGTGGCTGAGGTTCGAACCCTTCGTGCCGAGCTCGATGATCGCCGGAGCGGTAGCCGATTCTGAGGTCTGAGACCCTGGCAACGTGGTCAGTCGTCGATCGCAGAGCGCCCGTCCCGTGTCTTCGTGCCGGGCCCGGGCGGCCCGGGATCGGCTGGGTGGAGCGGGAGTGACATCTGGACGGTGGTGCCTGCGTCGGGGGCGCTGTGCAGTGTGAGTTGGCCGCCGAGTGCTTCGGCCCGGTCGCTGAGTCCGACCAGGCCGGAGCCGTGGCCGAAGCCTGCGCCGCCGCGCCCGTCGTCGTGGACGGTGACTTGCAGGGCATCGTCGCCGGTGGTCACTTGGACATCGGCGTTGGAGGCGTGTGCGTGTTTGGCGATGTTGGTGAGTGTTTCGGCCACGACGTAGTAGGTGGCGATTTCGATGTGTTCGGGCAGTCTGCCGTCGACGCTGATGTCGAGGTGGACCGGGACGGTGGAGCGGCGGGCTAGTGTTTTCAGTGCTGGGCGTAGGCCGCCTTCGGCGAGGATGGCGGGGTGGATGCCGCGGGCGATCTCGCGTAGCTCTTCGAGCACGCCGTCCAGCTCGCCGGCTACGCCGTCCAGCTGCTGCATCAGCTCTCCGGCCTCGGGTGGGGCCGCCGCCTTCGCGG
>JAWWOY010000084.1:0-5166 GCA_033851195.1 Kribbellaceae bacterium
GGCGCGGTGACGCAGCCGATGGAGCTGAATGCGTGGTTCGGCCGGACTGCCCCGGTGGTGCTCGAGATCGGGTCAGGTATGGGCGAGACGACCTCCCAGCTTGCGCTGGCCGCGCCCGAGGTGAACCACCTCGCCGCCGAGGTTTACCCGGCCGGCCTCGGACAGTTGATGCTCTGGGCGGAGAAGTACGACCTGCAGAACCTGCGGCTGATCGACGGCGACGCAGTAGACCTGCTGCGGGACCACCTCGCGCCCGGCTCGCTCGCCGGCGTACGGATCTATTTCCCGGACCCCTGGCCGAAGAAGCGCCACCACAAACGCCGCCTGGTGAAGCCGGACTTCGTCTCCCTCGTCGCGTCCCGCCTGGCGCCGGGCGGAACCCTGCACCTGGCGACGGACTGGCAGCACTACGCCGACCAGATGCTCGAAATCTGCTCAACCGAACCCCACCTGCGCAACCGCTACGCCACTACGCCCGGCGGCTGGGCCCCGCGCCCGGACTGGCGCCCCACCACCAAGTTCGAAGCCCGCGCCCGCGCCGAAGGCCGCCATTGCCGCGACCTGATCTTCGAGCGGGCCGACGCGGCCGCCCGATAGCGGGCGTCAGTCGCCCCAGAAGAGGCGGTCCACCACACCGCGGGCGCGGCGGGCGCGGCGCCGGTAGTCGTCGGAGAACCGGCCCGACTCCCCCGGCGGATAGCCGCAGATCTGCGCCACCGCCGCCAGGTCGCGCGGATCCCTCGGCAACGAGTCGCCCGGCCGGCCCCGGACCAGCATGATGGCGTTGCGGATCCGCGTCGCCATCTCCCAGGCGTTGCGCAGGACGTCCGCGTCCCGGTCCTCGATCAGGCCGGCGTCGACCGCGGCACGGAGTGCGCCGAGCGTGCGCGTTGTCCGCAGGCCGCCCAGCCGATGTGCTTCGCGCAACTGGAGCAGTTGCACCGTCCACTCGATGTCGGCGAGACCACCGCGACCCAGCTTCGTGTGCGTCGCGGGATCGGCCCCGCGCGGGAGCCGTTCGGCGTCGACCCGGGCCTTGATCCTGCGGATCTCCGTCACGTCGTGATCCCGTACGCCGTCCGCCGGGTACCGCAGCGGGTCGATCAGCGCCCGGAAGGCCTCGCACAACTCTGCATCACCGCAAAGGGGATCCGCCCGCAGCAGCGCCTGCGCCTCCCAGACAGCCGACCAGCGTGCGTAGTAGGACCCGTACGACGCCAGGGTCCTGACCAGCGGTCCTTGCCGGCCTTCCGGTCGCAGGTCCGCGTCGACAGCGACCGCCGGGTCCGCCCCAGGCAGGGCAAGCAGCCGGCGCAGTTCCGTAGCGGCCTGGGTCGCGAAGTCTGTCGCCGCCTTATAGTCCGCGCCGGGCAACGGGTCGTGCACGAACATCACGTCGGCATCGCTGCCGTAGCCGAGCTCGTGCCCGCCGAACCGCCCCATCGCCACGATCGCCATCCGGCTCGGCTCGAGCTCCCCCTTGGCCACCGTGCGCCGGGCCACCTCCAGAGCGGCACTCAGCGTCGCCGCGCAGATCACCGTCAGCGCTTCCCCGACTGCCTCCACCTCGAGTACGCCGGACAGGTCCGCAGCCGCGACCCGGAACAACTCCCGCCGGCGTACGGCGCGGATCGCCGCCACCGCAGCCTCGGGCTGATCCTGACGCCGGCCGGCCGCGGACATCTCCGCCAGCAATGCCTCGAGCGTGCGTGGGGTCAGCTCCCGCTCGTCGGCCAGCATCGCCGTCGCCTCGGGCGCCCGCTGCAGCAGGTCCACCGCGTACCGACCACAGGCCAGCAAGTGCGCGAGCCGTTCCGCCGACGCTCCCTCGTCACGCAACTGCCGCAGGTACCAGGGAGTCGCGCCGAGCGCGTCGGAGATCGTCCGGAAGGCCAGCAGCCCGGCGTCCGGGTCAGGTGACTCCGCGAACCAGCCGAGCATGGCCGGCAGCAGCGTCCGCTGGATCGAGGATCGCCGCGACACTCCCTCGGAGAGTGCCTCGATATGGCGCAACGCCGAGGCCGGATGGTCGTACCCGAGAGCGGTGAGGCGCTGCTTGGCCGCTTCGGGCGTCAGCCGCACCTCGTCGCCGGGAATGCGCGCGACAGCCGCGAGCAGCGGACGGTAGAAGAGCTTCTCGTGCAGCCGGCGGACCTCCAGCCCATGCTTCTTCCAGGCCGCCGTGAGATCCGCCACGGGGTTCTTGGTGAAGCCGAGCGACCGCCCAAGCCTGCGCAGGTCGTCCTCGTCATCGGGGACCTGATGAGTACGCCGCAGCCGGTACAGCTGGATGCGGTGCTCCATCGATCGCAGGAACCGGTACGCGTCCGCGAGCATCGCCCCATCCTTCCGGCCGACATAGCCCGAGATGGTCAGCTGCTCGAGCGCAACCAAAGTGGTCCCGCTGCGGACCGACTCGTCACTGCGGCCGTGCACGAGCTGCAGCAGCTGAACGGCGAACTCCACGTCCCGCAGTCCACCGGGGCCGAGCTTGAGCTGCCTATCCGCGTCCGCTGCGGGAATGTGGTCGACCACCCGTCGGCGCATCGCCTGCACGTCGTCGACGAAGCCGTCCCGGTCCGCCGCGGACCACACCAGCTCTGCCGCCTGGTCGGCGTACGCCCGGCCTAGTTCGACGTCGCCCGCGATCGGCCGTGCCTTGAGCAGCGCCTGGAACTCCCAGGTCTTGGCCCACCGCTGGTAGTACGCGACGTGGCTGTCGATCGTCCGCACCAACGGCCCCGCCTTGCCCTCCGGTCGCAGCGCGGCGTCAACCGGCCAGAGCGTGCCCTCGGCCGTGTGCGCGGAGCAGATCCGCATCACCGCGGCCGCCAAGTGGGTCGCGGTCTTCAGCGCCGGCGCCTCCGGCTCACCCCTGAGCGGTTCGGCGACGAAGAGCACGTCGACGTCACTCACGTAGTTGAGCTCCCGGCCGCCACACTTCCCCATCGCGATGATCGCCAGCCGGCAGTCGGCCGCGTCCGGATGCGACTCGAACAACTCGTTCCGGGCGATCTGCAATGCCGTCTCGAGCGCCCCGCCGGCCAGATCAGCCAGTACGGCGGCCACCTCGTCGACCAGCAGGCCTTCCGCCAGGTCGCGCGCGGCCAATCGCAACAGCAACCGGCGGTACTCGACTCGCAGAGCATCCACCGGGTTCTCCGCGTCGACCGCCGTCGCCAACCGCGCAACCACGTCGTCAGCTGTCGGGCGAGCCGAAGCCAGTGCCGGGTCGGCCAGGTCGTACCAGTGCCGCGGGTGCACGGACAGATGCCGCCCGAGCGCCTCGCTGGCCCCCAGCACGGCCATCAGCCGGCGCCCGAAGTCCGGGTCCATGTCCAAGGTCCGCGCGAACGCCGCCAGGTCGTAGCCGTTGCGGTGCAGCGACTCGGCTATCCCGAGCAGGGACTGCAGGGCCAGATCGGGGTCGGCCGACTCCGACAGTGAGGTGCTCAGCTGGTCGGTGGCCATCGGACTGCGTTTATCCAGCGCGTCGAGCTGATCGAGCAGCCGTCCCGCCCGTTGCGGGTCGGCGAACCCGAGCCGCGCCAACCGTCCCTCACCCGACGCTCTCCGCGATTCCGCCACGGCAGTCAGGCTATCCAGACCGCCGCATTCGTACACCGGGGCGCGCGCGACCGAATGTCGGACGGATTGCGGTCGCGGCACGATGGAACACCAAGTCTTCTGGCGGATTCGTACCGTAATCGGCATCATTCCTCTTATGGTCATGATGACGGGGTCGCTCGCCCTGCAGGGCACAGTCGTTTGGCTGACGCCTCAGCAAGGCGGGCGGGTATCCGGCCCTCCCGAGCCGGATTACGACTACGACTACACAGCAACCGCCTACCTTCCACCGCAGACGGCTGAGGACGGCCAGGCCGGCCTCGCGCTGCGCCGGTTCGCGCCGAACGCGTGGCGCTCCTCTGCCGAGGGCCTGCTGGTCCCCGGCACGGACATCCGCTCGCAGCAGGTCGTGCCGGGTTGCATCGTGGTCGTGACCGAGGGGCTGCGGCCCGTCGGGCTCTTCACGGTCCAGGAGGTCCAGGCCCTCGAGGAGGACGGAACCCCGGTGGCGGAAGACGTGCCGGACGAGCCCGAGATCACCGGGCTGACCGCGATCCTTCCGCTGCCCGACGCCGACGCCGACGCGCCGTACCGGCACTCCACTGCGGCGTCCCGGTGGTCGCCGCACGATCCGGTCGGCACCGGCTGATCTCCTCGGCGAGACCAGCCGCGACCCGAACTGGGAAGAACGGACCGATGAACCCCGACACGCCGGGTCACAAGGGACCGACGATCGGGTGGGAAGGGCGCTTTAGAGGACTGGGAGGAGTTTGTTGAGCTCGAAGGGGGTGACCTGCTTGCGGTAGTCCTGCCATTCGGCGCGCTTGTTGCGAAGGAAGAAGTCGAAGACGTGCTCGCCGAGGGCCTCGGCGACGAGTTCGCTGTCCTCCATCGCGTGAATGGCCTCCGCCAGGCTGCTGGGCAGCGGCTTGATGCCTAGCGCGCGACGCTCACGATCGGTCAGGGACCAGACGTCGTCCTCGGCCTCGCGCGGCAGTTCGTAGCCCTCCTCGATGCCCTTCAGACCGGCGGCCAGCATCAACGCGAACGCGAGATACGGGTTCGCCGCGGAGTCGAGCGACCTGAACTCGACCCGGCTGGACTGGCTCTTGTGCGGCTTGTACATCGGGACGCGGACCAGGGCCGAGCGGTTGTTGTGTCCCCAACTGATGAACGACGGGGCCTCGTCGCCGACGGCCAGGCGCTTGTAGGAGTTCACCCACTGGTTCGTGACCGCGGTGATCTCTGCCGCGTGATGCAGCAGCCCGGCGATGAAGGCGCGGCCGGTCTTGGACAGCTGGTACTGCGCGCCGCCCTCGAAGAAGGCGTTGCGATCGCCCTCGAACAGGGACATGTGCGTGTGCATGCCCGATCCGGGGTGCTGGCTGAGCGGCTTCGGCATGAACGAGGCGTAGATGCCCTGGCTCAGCGCCACCTCCTTCACCACTACCCGGAAGGTCATGATGTTGTCGGCGGTGCTCAGCGCGTCGGCGTACCGCAGGTCGATCTCCTGCTGGCCCGGGCCGCCCTCGTGGTGGCTGAACTCGACCGAGATGCCCATCGACTCGAGCATCGTGATCGCCTCGCGGCGGAAGTCGT
>JAWWOY010000085.1:0-3342 GCA_033851195.1 Kribbellaceae bacterium
GTGTCGGGCCGGTTCTTCAGCGGATCCGTCGCTGCGGATTTGTAGCCTGCGAGGACTCGCCCAGGGCCGAGGCGGCCCGGCTCGAAGCGAACCCGCCAGTAGGACGCGTTGGCTCCGAGGAAGGCGAGGTTCGTGCCGGCGTCACGGGCCTTGGTCACCGCCGAGCGCATGCCGGTCGACCAGTACTCGTCGTGGCCCGGTGAAATGATCCCCCGCGCGCCGACGAGTGCAGCCGGATCGGCGTCGAGGTCCCGGCTGGTCAGGTAGGCCAACGGCAGACCGCTGCGTTCCGCCAGCTCGATCAACGCCAGCTCGGACTTGAACACAAGATGTGCGCCGTCGCCGTCGTAGGGCCGATCGAAGCTCACCCGGGACGACCGGGTCGCGAACGACTTGCCCGGGCCGTTGTACAGCGAGTACCCGCCCCAGCCGTTGTAGGCCTGGTAGGTGGCGACGGCGTTGACGAAGACGACAGCGCCCCTCGTCGACTCCGATCTGATGGTAATCGGCACGTACTTCTGCTTGCCGTTCGCGGCCGTGAGCAGCAGCAGGTAGGTCCCAGCCGGCCAGCCAGTCGTCGGTACCGTGAGCGACGGCTGCCAATTCGTGGTGATCATCCGGCCTGGCGCCAGCGTCGGCGGCGCCTGTGGTCGCCCGGGAACGGTCGACGACGCCCACACCAACCGTCCGCCTTTGCCGCCGTACCAGCCGATCCTGAACGCACGTACCGTGAACGCACCGTCGGTCGAGGACACGTACAGCCGGAAAGACTCACCGGAACGCGCGCTGACACGATCGGTGTAACCGGCGAGATCCATCGGACCAGCGAGTCGGCTCCGTGCCAGCTGCCAGGCGGTGGTGCCGGGTTTGGCGTTCTCGAGCGCGGTCTCGTTGCGGCTGGACGAGGCCGGCGCCGCCAATGGCTGCCCCTGACCTGTCGAGCGTGCACTCGTCGGTGCGGACCCGGCGGGCTTGCCGCCGGCCTGACATCCCGAGCCAAGAAACAAGAGCGTCAGCACAACGACGACGATGCCGAGCCTGGAGAACAGGCCGGGCCTTCCTGGCTTCCATAACGTCGCCACCCAAGCATGGTACGAGCCCTGGTACCCGGATCGGCGACGATCCGGGCCCTCGGGCTGGAGAGATCAGGGAGCGTCGACCAACTGGACCGGCGGGACCTGCACGGTGCGGTGATGCAGCGTGCCGCCAAGGATCACCTTGCGCAGCGACACGTTGTTATTCACGTTGGACTCGAACAGGCGCTTCTCCGGGTTCGCGACGACCTCGACGTAGTAGGTCCCGTTCTTCAGGTCCGTCACGTCGAAGGACTGACCGGGCAGGGTCTGCATGTAGGTGTCACCCGATCCGACATCGAGCACCTCGCGCACCGACAGCGAACCGTGGTCGCCGCAGGCGGTGTGCAGGTCGGTGTTGTAGGGGTGCCAGTTGGCGTTCTTCGCCGTGTAGTCGATCGCGTCCGTGGCGGCCAGACAGAAGGCCTCCTTCTGGCTCCGGACCACCTCGGACTGGCTGCTGTTCAGCAGGCTGTACCTGGCGAAGTCCGTGAAGTGCCAGTGGTTGTGGCCATCGCGGGCATCCCACTCCATCGTGCCGGTCTGCTGATAGCCGACCTGCTTGCCGTTGTTGTCGTAGAAGTACTGATACGCGTCCATCAGGTCCTTGCCCTGCTGACGGAACCCGTCCAGCACCAGCGGCGACGGGCCTGCGTTCCAAACATTCGCGGCGAACTGCAGGAAGTCGCGATCGGCGTCGGGCGTACCTGTCTCGCCGGGGCCGACAAAGATCTGCCAGGCCGGCAGCGGCCGCAGGTCCGGCTTCGGACCGGCCGGCACGCTCGCCTTACCGGTGGGCCGCGCCGCGTTCGGCTTCGGCGCGTTCGGCTTCGGCGCGACGGATAGACCCGCAGCGGTCTTGCGAGCGGCGGCCAGGCATCCGCGAACGGCGCAGTTCGTCGCGTCTTTGACCGTCAGGTTCAAGTTCACGCTCGACGCCGTGACTTTGAAGAAGTCAAGGTAGGACTTGTTGATGCTGATCTTTGCGGTGTACTTGCCGGCCAACAGGTTCGCGACCGAGTTCTCGCTGTAGTCGAGGGTGGACGCCGACCAGCCGGCCTGCAGGCCCCAGACCGCCCCTAGCGTGAACGGATTGTTGCCACACCCCTCCGGGTACGGCGAGGTGGCCGGGGCGTCCGGCCGGGTCCGCGCACCCCCGCCGTTGAGGCAGAACGACTGATCCCGGTCCAGCACCAACTTGCCAGTGGCGTCAGTGATGGTCACGTGCAGGAACTTCGCGAGACCGGCGAAATCCGTCACCGAGCCCTCGGGCAGGGCCTTCGATTTGCCGCCGACGAGCTGGTTGGCGACGATCGGATCGCCGTACGACTTGCGAGTGGCGCGGACCTCGATCGCCGACTTGCCGGCGACTATGTGCGTGCCGAAGTCCAGGAGGACGCCTTCCGGGTACCGGTCCAGCGCAACTTCGGTGCTGCCTGCAACTAATGCGAGTGCTGGTTGAGCAGCTGCCGCGGTGGTCGTGGCGGCCGTCGAGTCGGACATTGCGGCGGTGGCCGCGGTCACCGCGACCAGGGCCGCTGCGCCGGCTGCGGCGATCGCGGAACGACCGAATCTCTTTGTGCCGTTGATGATCTACCCCTCACGCTCCGGGCGGACCCGCCTCGCGGGTCGCTGGCCCTACGGGGAGTAAGACGTAGCCGCCAACCCCAAAGGTTGATCTCGGTTGTGTCGCAGTTGGATCACGCGATTACAGACAGTTATCGGCGCTTGTTACTTGACGATGTAAATTAATTGGCCCTAGTCTCGGCTGCGTTCGCCGCCCGAGCCGTTACACACCGCAGTCGACAGCGCGGGCGTCGGCCGGGGGTGAGCACCGCCAGCTCCCCCTGATCTCGGACGAGACGGAGGAACACAATGTCAGTCCCTTCTGGTGCCGCGCCTGCCGCGGAACCGGTACACCGACCACCGAGGCGCGGCAAGCGCCGTACCGGTGTCGCGGCCGTAGCCGCTATCGCCCTGGTGTCGGCGGCGGCTTCGATCGCACCCGCCAACGCGAGCATCCAACCCGGGCCCAAGCCGACCCTGATCAAGCCGGACTCCGGCTTCCAGGGCAAGGCGCCGGTCAACGAACCGCTGGCCAAGGCGCCGGTGCCCGCCAAGTACCCGCAGGTCGCCGCCAAGCCGTACATGGGCTGGAGCAGCTGGAGCCTGCAGTCCACCAACTACCCGGGCTACAACCTGGAGGGTGGCGGCAGCTTCATCAACGAGAAGAACATCCTCACCCAGGCCAACGCGCTGGCCACCAAGC
>JAWWOY010000129.1:0-5344 GCA_033851195.1 Kribbellaceae bacterium
GGCCTACCTCAAGTAGTCAGTTGGAAGGCGATGGTGCGTTTGGCGATGTCGGCCTCCACGAGTTTGACGCGGACCGGCTGGCCGAGTGGGAGGACCGCCGTGCCGGAGACGCGGCCCTCCACCGCGAGGGTGGACAGGGCCACGATGCCGCGGGTCGGGTCGCGCCCGTCCACGTCGATGATGACGCCATCGAACTCCGCGCCCAGGTGGTCCACGACCAGCCCAGCCTCGACCATGCTGAGGATCGAGCGCTCGTACGCGTGCGCCTTGCGGTCGCACTCCTCCATGATCTTGGGGATGTCGTCCATCGACTCACGGATCCATTCCGGCACCGGCTGGTCCGCGCACAGCGCCACACAGATCTCGCTGGTCCAGCGATCCACCAGTCGGCGCAGCGGTGCCGTCACGTGCGCGTACTCCGACTTCATCGCCGCGTGCTCGGGCTGCTCCGGCACGCCACCGGAGAAGGACGTGTAGCCCGCGCCGCGGAAGAGCACCGTGCAGGCTGCCAGCATCGCCGCGTGCGCCGGCACCAACGGGTCGAGGCCGTGGATGAACTCCGCGTACGACTTGCCGACCGGCCACGGGATGCCGAGGGCCTTCGCCGTGTTCTCCAGGCGGCGGCGTACCTCGTCGTGGGAGTCCGGCAGGGTTCGCAGGATGCCGATCTCGCCGTACATCATCAGGTGTGCGGCGCCCATCCCGGTGAGCAGGGAGATCTGCGCGTTCCAGCCTTCAATCGGCAAGGGGGCCCGGAACTCCAGGCTCCACTCGCCGTTCGCGGCGATGATCTCCTGGTCCGGGATGGGCAGGTTCACGCCGCCCCGCTCGCGTTCGCGCTGTTCGCGGAGCTTGCCGACCTCACGCAGCAACTGCAGCGACTCGGACGCCGTACCGGCATCGAGGTCCTGCTGGACGCCGGCGTAGTTCAGTTTGGCGCGCGACTTGACCAGCGCACGCCTGACCACGACGTCCGTGCCCTCGCCGTGCGAGTCGACGGCGATCGTCCACAGCAGCGCCGGGCGGACCTGGTCGGGCAGCAGCGAGGCCGCCCCCTCAGAGAGTTCCGGCGGGTGCAGCGGGGTGCGCTTGTCCGGCGCGTAGAGGGTCTCGCCACGCTTACGAGCCTCGACGTCGATCGGGTCGCCGGGCCGCACGAACGCGGCCACGTCGGCGATCGCATAGTGCACCGTGTATCCGTCGCCGGCACGCTCGATATGCACCGCCTGGTCCAGGTCCATCGAGTCCGGCGGGTCGATGGTGACGAACTCGAGATCGGTCCGGTCCTCGCCGGGCAACCGCGGGTTCGCCGCCGCGGCCTCGGCGGCGGCCACCACTTCGGCCGGGAACTCGGCCGGCACCTCTAGCTCCCGCCGGATCTCCTGCAGCGACACGCGGAATACCTCGGGGACTGCCTCGACGAAATGCACCCTTTGCAGCGGCACCCAGCTCTCCGTCCACTCGGCTCCCCCGCACGTCGATGTGCGGGCTCGCAAGGGTCAGACTAGTGGCCTGACTTGGGGTGGCTGGAGGTTGAAGCCTTTCAATGACGCCAGTCCGTCGGCGTACCAGTGGACCTCGGTGATGGACGCGGGCTTCAGTTCCATCCGGAACAGCGAGGACATCGGGGCCTGCAGCACGGACTGGACCAGCAGCTTGATCGGCGTCACGTGGGTGACCACCACGACCGTCTTGCCCGGATAGGACGACAACACCGAGTCACGTGCCGACCGGACCCGCCGGGCGCACAGCTCGAACGACTCACCCCCGGGCGGCGGGACCGCGGTCGACTCCAGCCAGGCGTTCAGTGCCTCCGGCCACTTCTGCTGCACCTCGGCGAAGGTGTACCCGTCCCAGTCACCGAACGAGCATTCCTGCCACGCGTCCGCCACGGCTAGCTCGAGTCCGAGCGATTCCGCCACGATCCCGGCCGTCTGCTGGGTCCGGCGCATCGGCGACGACACGACAGCGTCGACGCCACCGATCGTCGACAGGTACGACGCTGCCGCCCGCGCCTGGGCCTCACCTATCTCGTTCAGCCCCGGGTTGTCCTCGCCGGAACCCGAGAACCGCTTCTCCGCCGTATGCGGAGTCTCGCCGTGGCGCAGCAGGATGAGCTGCGTCGGGGTCCCGGCCTGCGCACCCCAGCCCTGCAACGCCCTCGGCTTGGTCGGGGCAGCCACCTGCGCGGCTGCCTCAGTAGGGCCCTCGGTAGGGCCCTCAGTAGGGCGCAGCGGGACCGGCTTGCCGTCCAGTGCCAGGTTGACCAGCGCATCCGCGGCCGCATTCTGCTCCCGCGGCACCCAGGTCCACACGGTGCCGAACGGCGCGAGCGACTGGGCCTTGTTCGCCAGCGGCTTCAGGGCCGGGTGCTTGATCTTGTACCGGCCGGCCATCTGCTCGATCACCAGCTTGGAGTCCATCCGGACCTCGATGGAGGCGTTCGGCGCGTACTCCCTGGCCAGCTCGAGGCCGGCGATCAGGCCGCTGTACTCAGCGACGTTGTTGGTCGCCACGCCGATGGTGGCGCCCGCCTGGGCGATCACCTGACCGGTTTCCGGGTCGCGCACCAACCCGCCGTACGCGGCTGGGCCGGGGTTGCCCCGGGAGCCGCCGTCAGCCTCGACGATGACGTGATCCGGGCCCTGGCTCATACCTTGGTCTCCGGGGTACGGACCAGGATCCGGCCGCACTCCTCACAGCGCAGCACCACGTCGGGCGCGGCCGCCTTGATCCGGCCGAGGTCGGATGGGTTCAGCTCCATCCGGCAGCCCATGCAGCGCTTGCCGACCAGCGGCGCGGCGCCGATCCCGCCGTTGCGCTCCCGCAGTTTCTGGTACGTCGTGAGCAGGTCCGCGGGCAGTTCCGTCGAGACCTTGGCGCGCTGGTCGCCGACCGAGGCGCGCTGCTCGTCCAGCTCCTTCAGCGCGGCATCCCGGGCGGCCTCCAGTTCCGCCTGTCGGCCGGCGAAGGCGTCGGCCCTGGTCCGCAGGTCGACTTGGACCGCCTCGGCCGCCTCCAGCCGCTCCATCACCTCGAGCTCGGCGTCCTCCAGGTCGGAAATGCGCCGGTCCAGCGAGCCGACCTCGTGCTGCAGACCCTCGAGGTCCTTCGGCGAGGTCACCTGGCCGGAGTCCAGCCGCTGCTGGTTGCGCGCCTTGCGCAGCCGCACCTGCTCGACGTCGGTATCTGCCTTCTTCTGTTCGCGCTGCAGGTCGCTGACCTCGGTGTCGGCGGTGACGAGCTCGCGATCCACCACCGACTTCTCCTTGCCGAGCTCGGCCAGGGCCGCGTGCTCGGGCAGGGACTTGCGCTTGTGGGCGACCTGATCGAGCTGCAGGTCGAGACCCTGCAGCTCCAGCAACCGGCGTTGGACAGCGGGCTCGGCGTTCAGGGTCGGCTCCTTCAGTGGTTTGTCTCGTGCCTGGGTTCAGTGCTGGGGGTGTCCGGGTGGGTACATCGCATCCGCTCAGAACCGTAGGGTCCAGGCATCTGTTCGGAGGGTAGAGATGTGAGTCTCCACGCTACTGCCCCGCGCTGCCAATCCTGAGGTCAGGAGTCGTTCCGCGTCCGCCAGCCACGGCCATTCGCTTGCCCAGTGCGCCACGTCCACCAGGGCCGGCCCCTCGTCGTACGCGCGTGCCTCGGTCGCCGGATGGTGCCGCAGGTCGGCAGTGACGTACGCATCGACCCCCGCCGCCCGCACCCGGTCGAACTCGGAGTCGCCCGCTCCCCCGACCACCGCGACCGACTCGACCAGCCGCTCCGGATCCCCCGCCACCCGTACGCCGTGCTCGGTCGCCGGCAAGGCCTTGGCCACAACCGCCGCGAACTCTCGCAGAGTCAGCGGCTGGGCCAGGGTCCCGATCCGGCCGCCGCCGAGGTGGCTGGGCAGCGAAGCCAACTCGTACACGTCGAAGGCCGGTTCCTCGTAGGAATGCGCAGCCCGCAGGGCCTCGATCACGGCCCGGCGCCGGCTCCTGGGCAACACCATCTCGACCCGCGACTCCTCCACCCGCTCGATCTCGCCGACCTGTCCCAGCGTCGGGTTAGCCCCGGCCAACGGCCGGAAGGTGCCCTCACCGGTCGTGCTCCAGGCTGCGCGGTCGTAGTCGCCGATCCGTCCCGCCCCGGCCTGTGCGAGTGCGTCGATCATCGCCTGGGTCTCCGCGACCGGCACGAACACGGCGATCTTGTCCATCGGAGCGGTCGGCAGCGCCTTCAGCGGCCTGGTCGCGGTCAGCCCCAGGGCAGCCGCCAAGGCGTCGCTCACCCCGGGGTTCGCATTGTCCGCATTGGTGTGGCAGACGTGCAACGCGGTGTTCGAGCGGATCAGATCGTGGATCACCCGGCCCTTGGGGGTGGTCGCCGCCACGCTGTTGACGCCGCGAAGCAGCAACGGGTGGTGCGTCACCAGTAGGTCGTAATCGCCCGCGATCGCCTCGTCCACGACCATCCGCATCGGGTCGACCGCGAACAGGACCCGCCGGACCGGCGACCCGAGGTCCCCGGTGACCAGCCCGACTGCATCCCAGCTCTCCGCCCAGGACGGGTCGTACAACCGATCTAGTACGGCGATCACTTCGCCAAGCGTCGGAGTCACGACCCCATCCTGCCGCAGGTGGACGCGCCGGCTCAGACGATCCAAGCGGTGGCGTCGGGGCAGTCACAGGTGCCTCACAGGCTGCGGACAGGGACTTCATATAAACGGCTGGCACGCTCTGTGCCGTTGCCTACGTAAGAGTTGACTACGTAAGAGGAGCACCATCATGAACGAATATGACCCGACAAACCCGCACGAGACCCTTGCCCAGCCAGCGTCTTCGCCGGCTTCGTCGGCCTCCGCAACCACGGCCAAGCAGGCACGTCGGCCAAACCTACGGCGAAAGCTGTCGACCAGAAAAAGTGCCGGGATCGCGGCCACTGCGCTGACGTGTACGGTGATCGGACTATCCGCCGGTTACGCCGCGTCCGCCTCGGCAGCCGCCACGTCCCCCTCGGCAGCCGCCGCGTCCCCCTCGTTACCGGCCGCTGGCGGCGGGGGATCCAACGCACGGTCCGGACCGGCCGCAGGAGGAGCCACCGGCACGGTCGACAGCGTGTCCACGTCAAGCTTCACAATGTCGACAGCAGGGAGTCAGAAGGTCACCGTCAAGGAAACGTCCGCTACGAAGTACCGGAAGGGGACGACCTCGACCTCGGCAAGTGCCGTGACAACAGGCGAACGCATCCTCGTACTCGGGACGACCACCGTACTCGGGACGACCAGCGGATCGACCATCGCGGCCACGCAAGTCATCGTGGAATCGTCTCGGGTCGGTCACATCCCGGCGAACTACGTTGA